>NZ_JAESLK010000001.1:0-3705 GCF_017892585.1 Staphylococcus sp. GDY8P57P
ATTAGGTAGAAATTTTTTTCCATTATTTGCAATTGCTTTAGTTAAACTCTTATATTTTATATATACACGTATATATAAAATATAAGAGTTTAACTACGTTTAATTAGGTAGAAATTTTTTTCATATTAGGAGGTTTTTATGTATAAAGATTTGAGTAATAAACAGAAAGCTATTTTACAGAAAAGAAATTATGAAATTTGGAAAAAAGAGTCTTTAGAAAACAAAGGTTTTTTTATTATTTTTAATGGTTTTTTAGATAATAATTATTTGAAAAACATTAGTGGTGGAGCTTTGAAATTATATGTATTTTTAGGCATAAAGTCTAAAAACGAATCTGGCGAATCTTTTTATAATGTTAAATCTATTTCTGAGTATTTTGGGGTATCTACTAGAACTATTAGTAATTGGTTTTTTGAGTTGGAGAGATTAAATTTAATAGAGCGTTATCAACTTGATTATAATAATGTGTCGCATACATTTTTGAATACTTATGATGCTGGTTTTGATAGAGGGAAAATTATGTAATAATTTGTTTTTATTAAAACGAGTGAAACGAGTTTTTTCTTATCTTGATAATAAGGGTAACTATTTCGATTTGAAATAGTTACCCTTAAATCGTTGGTGTGACTAGCTTCAAGCACAAAAAAAGTTGCTTTTTTCAGCATACTATTGTATCGTTTTAGGTGTCTAAGCTAAACGAAAAATAGAAAGGAGAAAAAGCAACTTTTTTTATATACATAGTTTGAGAAAAACTAAGTTGTTTTTGTGTGTTATAACATGGATAAGTATACTGAGAAAAAACAGAGAAATCAAGTGTTTCAGAATTTTATAGAACGTCATATTGGGGAAAATCAGATGGAATTAGTAAGGGAATGTAATACATTTTTATCGTTTGTTGCGGATAAAACGCTTGAAAAGAAAAAATTGTATAAAGCGAATCCTTGTAAGAATCGCTTTTGTCCAATGTGTGCATGGCGTAAAGCTCGGAAAGATGCTTTGGGGTTGTCGTTGATGATGCAGTATGTAAAGCAGGTAGAACAAAAAGAGTTTATCTTTTTAACTTTAACGACGCCGAATGTAAGGGCAAATGATCTTGAAGATGAAATCAAAAAGTATAATAAGTCTTTTAAGAAAATGTTTGAGCGTAAAAAAGTAAAGACACTTTCTAAAGGTTACGTTCGTAAATTAGAGATTACTTATAATGAACAAGAAGATACATATAATCCGCATTTTCACGTGTTAATTGCAGTGAATAAATCTTATTTCAAAGATACTAAAGTTTATGTTAATCAAAAAGAGTGGCTTGAGTTATGGCGGGATGTAACGGGTATGCCTGAAATAACACAAGTACATGTCCAGAAAATCCGACAAAACAATAATAAAGAACTTTATGAAATGGCTAAGTATTCGGGAAAAGATAGTGATTATTTAGTGAATCAAAGAGTATTCGACACTTTTTATAAGTCATTAAAAGGGAAACAGGTTTTGGTTTATTCAGGTCTTTTTAAAGAGGCTAGAAAAAAGTTAAAAAATGGCGAGTTAGATTATTTAAAAGAAATCGATCCAACAGAATACATTTATCAAATTTTCTATATTTGGAATAAAAAAGAGTACTTAGCCAGTGAAATATATGATTTAAGTGAGCAAGAAAAAAGAGAAATTAATCATCAAATGATAAACGAAATTGAAGAAGAGTAAAAAGGGCGTTAGCAATAGCTAGCGTCTTTTTTATTCCAATTGCCTTATGGTTTGGAACCAACAAGGCTTAATGTGTTGTTGAGTTGGTACTTGTTTGGGATTAATCCCAAATTAAGACCAACCAACTCGCTAGACTAAATCTAGCTAACACAAAGCCTATTCCAAACCATAAGTTTTCTCGGCATAAAAGTAAGCATGATTTTAAATTGAAATAGTGCGTGATTTTTATAAAGTGCAAACCCTTTTCGATAACCCCTTTCTCAGTCAAAAGGGGTAGTGCAGGATTAAGAGATGCTATACATCTCTGTAAAAGCGTTGGTATGCTTGACTTCGGAGTGCTATATTTATAGTTTTTGAGTGATATATATAACCCTTTAGACTTTGATATGACTGGTTTGAAAGTGCTATATTGTTTGCTAAATCGAAAATTTGGTTTGCGGAAACTTTGCATTTAACTTTGCAATAGATTTGTTGTTGTATTCGGCTCATATTTGCGTTTTAAGAGGATATATGAACTTTTAGGTATAAAACCATACAATTTACCTCTAAGCCTTCAAAATACCCTTTAAAATTCAAAATAAGGACATAAAAAATAAAAGCTACCCCAGATAAAATGAGGTAGCTTTTTCTTTCATACGGTCTGTTTATTTTTCTTTCGACGCCGTATCGTCGATGGAATTCAAAAAAGTTATGGGCTATAAATCTGCATCACTTTTTCAAGAATGCAGTAGCAATATTCAACGCAAATTAATTTTTATAACTGCTCGGAATATCTCAAGCCGTTTCTTTGAATTTAAAATAAAAAATCGACGAAGGTCGATTATGGTTTTGCACACGTCGATTTATCCGACGTATAAGTGCGCCCTTACGGGAATTAACTAGATTATAACGATGAAAAATAGACCTGTAAAGCGATAACTATTGTGATAAAATTTGCTAAAAAGGAGTTTTGAAGTTGAAAAAAACAGAACGTAATTTATTTTCTATTTTCTTATCTTTAGGAAGTCTTTTTGCTATCTTTAGTGGTTTCTTTATTTTGGGCATTGGAATGTTAATTGGTGGAGCAACTTTATTAACTAAAAGTATTTCTGAAGAATAAAAGCGTTGACGCATTTATGCCGAGAAAATTTATTGTGCGTTGAGAAGAACCCTTAACTAAACTTGCAGACGAATGTCGGCATAGCGTGAGCTATTAAGCCGACCATTCGACAAGTTTTGGGATTGTTAAGGGTTCCGAGGCTCAACGTCAATAAAGCAATTGGAATAAAGCAATTTATTCATTTTCGGTTAATAGAGTTTTGTAATGATGTAGTGTTGAAAACTTATATGCATATTCTTGTTTTTCTCTTTTCTTATTACAGGCATTAATAAAATTTTCTATGTATCTTTCGAATTTTTGATTTATATTTTTTATATCGTTAGTGATTATATTTTTTTGTGGTTTAGGAATTCTTAAATCTTGATCTTTAATTTCAATTATGTGTTCGGTGTTTTTAAGTATTATAACTTTTTCAAAATTAATACCGGCTTTTGGACGATCTTTTGTTGGCATAGGATAAATTGCTTTTTTGTTTTTTTGGAATAAATTTGATTCGAAAGGTATTAAAAAATATAGATTCTTATATTTTATTGTTAAGTAGAGATAAATTCTATTATCTTTTTTATTCATTTCTTTAATTTTGTTCTCAGAAAAGAATTCTTTTTTTAGTTTACATACAGTTCCGTTATTCAATTAATCACCCCTTTTTTAAAATTATACAAAAAAAGACCATCATTTACAGAATGATGGTCTTAAAAATTCTTGTTAATTTAAAAGTTGTTTTTCTTTTTCAATTTTTTTGTTAGCCAGGTTTTATTGAGAAAACACCTCTCCTATGTTTCAATTTTTTTGTTAGCCAGGTTTTATTGAGAAAACACCTCTCCTATATGCTTTAATTATCTGAGTTTTAGTCTTTTATTTCAATTAATAAAAAGAAAAGAATGTAGTATTACTTAGTTTAATTAGGT
>NZ_JAESLK010000010.1:0-3008 GCF_017892585.1 Staphylococcus sp. GDY8P57P
GCACTTATATTTTGTTATTGTTCTTCCTCGATTTCGTCTATCATTTTGTAATTAATTTCTCTTTTTTCTTGTTCTGTTAAGTCATAAAGTTCACTAGCTAAATACTCTTTTTGTTTCCAAATATAAAAAATTTGATAGATATATTGGGTTGGATCAATTTCTTTTAAATAATCTAAATCTCCATTTTTTAATTTCTTTTTAGCCTCTTTAAACAATCCTGAATAAACTAATACCTGTTTACCTTTAAGTGATTTATAGAATGCATCAAATACTTTTTGATTTATTAAATAATCACTATCTTTACCAGAATATTTAGCCATTTCATATAACTCTTTATTATTATTTTGTCTTATTTTTTGAACTTGTACTTGTGTGATTTCTGAAATACCTGTTACATCACGCCATAAATCCAACCATTCTTGTTGACTAATATAATATCTTTTATCTGTGAAATACGATTTATTTACTGCAATTAACACATGAAAATGAGGATTATAATCGTCTCTTTTTTTATTATATGTAATCTCTAACTTACGAACATATCCTTTCGCAATAGATTTAAAATGTTTACGATTGGTCAAACGTCTAAATGATTGATTATAACGCTTTATTTCACTTTCCAATTTAGTAGCCTTTACGTTAGGTGTAGTTAAAGTTAAAAAAATAAACTCCTTTTTTTCTTCCTGCTTAATATATTGCATCATCAAAGATAAACCCAACGCATCTTTACGAGCTTTTCTCCAAGCACAGACAGGACAAAATCGATTTTTACAAGAATTGGCTTTATATAATTTCTGTTTTTCTAAAGTTTTATCAGCTACAAAAGACAGAAATGTATTGCAATCTTCAACTAAATCCATTTGATTTTCTCCAATATGACGTTTAATAAATTTTTGAAATACTTGATTTTTTCGTTTTTTCTCAGTATACTTTTCCATGTTATAACACATAAAAACAACTTAGTTTTCACAAACTATGACAATAAAAAAAGTTGCTTTTTCTCCTTTCTATGTATGTTTTTGATTAGACACCTAAAACGATACATTAATAGGTACGAAAAAGCAACTTTTTTTGCGTTTAAACCCAGACACACCAATACTTTAAGGGTAACTATTCCAGATTGTAATAGTTACCCTTATTATCAAGACAAGAAGAAACTCGTTTTCAACTCGTTTTAAAACCACCAACCAAAACCTTAAAACTCATCGTAATTTCACTTAAGTTTTTCTTAATTATTCCTTCTTTTTCTACGTCACTTAAATTCCACGTTAAAGGCGTCATATCAAGTAATTTATTCAATTCTTCTTTATTTAATTTAACCTTATAACTAATGTCTATCATTTCAATTTTATTAAAATTAGCTTCAAATAAATCTATAACCTCAGAATTATCATAATCCTTATTTTTATGATTACTAAAGACTATATTCCTTATTTCTTTTAAATAATCACTATTAGGAATTATTTTTATCAATTTCCCCTCTTTATCTAGAACTCTTTTAAACTCATCATAATTAGAAGGGCTAAGCACATTAATTAAAAAGTCTACATTCCCATTCATAACTGGTATATCAGCTAGATCAGCAACCAACCAATTTATATTTTTATATGATTTTGCTGCTTTTTTTACACCTTCTTTTGCAATGTCTATACCTAAGAATTCATTTTCACCAAGAAATGTTTTACTAATTTCATTTAAAATATAACCCTCACCAGTACCAACATCTATCACATTATTTTTAGTTTTAATCTCATATTTTTTAATAATTTCTATGATTTTTGAAATTAATATCGAATACAAATTGCTACTATCATTCAATTCTCTTCTAGCAATAAACAATTTTTTATCGTATTTACTTTTTTTATGCCCTGAAATTAAATTCGAATAACCCTCTTTTGCAATATCAAAAGTATGGTTATTCTCACATGCTAAAGTTTTATAACCTCTCTTTAATTTTTCATCACATATAGAACACTTAAAAAACATATTCACACCTCCAATCAAATAATTATAAATAACAAAGTTGCTTTATTCCAATTGCTTTATTGACGTTGAGCCTCGGAACCCTTAACAATCCCAAAACTTGTCGAATGGTCGGCTTAATAGCTCACGCTATGCCGACATTCGTCTGCAAGTTTAGTTAAGGGTTCTTCTCAACATCAATAAATTTTCTCGGCATAAATGCGTGTTCTTTTCTTGTCTGCCCAGTAGACAAAGTAGACCCAACTGTTATTGCTTTACAGGTCTATTTTTCGTCGTTATAATCTAGTTAAATCCCGTAAGGGCGCACTTATGCGTTCTAAAAAGAACGCGTAAAAAACCATAATCGACCTTCGTCAATTTTTATCTTAGTTTTAAGGAATCGGCGTTGTGGCGCAGATATAAAAATTAATACTGCACGAACTAGAATCGACGTTGTAGCGTAGATATAAAAATTAATACTACATAGAAATTTAACTAAGATTTAAGCTACTAGTTTTTTGCTAGTAGCTTTTTTATTTTTTAAAATTTTAAATACCTTTATTTTGAATTTTAAGGGGGCATTTTAAAGATTTAGGGGTAATTCATATAGTTTTATGCCTAAAAACCTACAGAAGCTTTTAAAAAGCAAATATGAGCCAAATAAATATATTCTAATTCCATAAACAAAAATTTGAGCAAAACCAGTGTCGAATTTTTGAGACACTGCCCAGTTACATGCAAATTAAAATTTTCATGATTTTTTATAGTTCCTAACAGGGTTAAAATTTATATAACGAAAGTATAATGTTTATATAACGTTAGTATAATAAAGCATTTTAACATTATACTTTTGATAACCGTTTATCGTCGTCATCACAATAACTTTTAAAATACTCGTGCATAATTCAACAGCTGACCTCCCAATAACTACATGGTGTTATCGGGAGGTCAGCTGTTAGCACTTATATTTTGTTATTGTTCTTCCTCGATTTCGTCTATCATTTTGTAATTAATTTCTCTTTTTTCTTGTTCTGTTAAGTCATAAA
>NZ_JAESLK010000100.1:0-997 GCF_017892585.1 Staphylococcus sp. GDY8P57P
TATATAAATGATGGCCTATCTTTAACTGATTTAGTAGTTAAATATAATATCCCCACTACTTCAACTGTAAACAAATGGATTTCAAAGTATTTATCGGGTAAAATATTAAAAACATATTCTCCAAAACCCGAGGTGTATCAATTGAAATATAGGAAAACAAATTTAGAAGAACGCATTGAAATAGTTAAAGATTACATAGAAAGTAATAGTGATTATAAAACAATCGCTGATAAGTACTCAGTAACTTATGGTCAAGTTTATAATTGGGTGAAAAAATATAAAAATCATGGTAATGCTGGTTTAGAAGATGGACGAGGCAAAGGGAAACCTCAATCTATAATGACAGAAGATGAAATAAAAGATGCCGAAATTAAAGCATTAAAAGAACGAAATAAATATTTAGAAATGGAGAATGAGGTTTTAAAAAAGCGGAGAGAATTCGAAAGAGAGATGATGAATCAAAAAGTAAACAAATCGCGTCATACAAAACGATCAAAGCGCTAAAAAATAAATATCCAATTAAATGGTTATGTAGTGTTTTAGGAATAAATAGATCAAGTTATTATAAATGGACAAACAGAAAACCATCTAAGAGAGAGATTGAAAATAATACATTAATGGAAGATATCAACGATATCTATCATCAATATCAAGGTATTTATGGTTATAGACGCATTTATATTTATATCCGTCTTAAATTAAATAAACATGTTAATCATAAGCGTGTTTATAGATTAATGAAACAATTAAAATTAAAAGCTATTATACGTCGTAAAGCCAAGCGATATAAACTTTTTACTCCTGAAGTAACTGCGCAAAATATTTTAAACAGATCATTTAATGAAAGTAAGAAGAATAAGAAATGGTTAACCGATGTGACTGAATTCAAATTAAAAAATGGTAATAAAATATACTTAAGTGCGATTTATGATTTGGGTAGTAAAACAATTTTAAGTTATGAATTAAGTAGTTCAAATAATAACCAATTAGTATTTAA
>NZ_JAESLK010000101.1:0-1679 GCF_017892585.1 Staphylococcus sp. GDY8P57P
AACAAAGAGATATTGATATTGAGAGGTAACGTCTGTTTATGCCGAGAAAACTTTTTGGCTTTGAAAGTCCTTAACTTATACTTAGAGCGCAAGCGAAGTAATAGCGATAGCTATTAACTTTCGCTTGGTAAAGCTCTTAGGATTGTTAAGGACGCAGCGTATCAAAGCCATAAAAGGAAATTGGAATAAATGCAAAGGTGGAGAAGAAATGAAGGAGTTAGATATTCTAGTTTATAAATATAATAATAAATTACATTATGAATGGCAGACTATATTGATAAAAGAGAATGATAATTATGTTTTAGTAAAAGGGGAAATCGGAAGAAAACTGAAACATTATACTAAAGGGAAAGTGTTTAATTGTCCGTTGAAATCTTTAGAGTTCTTTTCTCTTACAGAAGGTTTTACAGTAAATATTGATATTTCTAATTCAGGAGATATTGAATATTACTGTAATATTTGTTTGCCTTCAAAATTTAATTTAAAGAAAAAAATAAGAAATAATGAATTTCCTTTTGATGGTTTTTTTGAAAAATACATAGAAGAAATTAAATAAATTATAAGACCTTTTTAAAGGTCTTTTTTTAGTAAGAAAAGGGAGGATATGAGGGTGTTTTCCTAGGGGGGTACTACGACCTCCCCCCTAGGTGTCCATTGTCCATTGTCCAAACAAATAAATAAATATTGGGTTTTTAATGTTAAAAGGTTGTTTTTTATGTTAAAGTGAAAAAAACAGATGCTGGGAGGTACAGTGATGGTTGTAGATAGAAAAGAAGAGAAAAAAGTTGCTGTTACTTTAAGACTTACAACAGAAGAAAATGAGATATTAAATAGAATCAAAGAAAAATATAATATTAGCAAATCAGATGCAACCGGTATTCTAATAAAAAAATATGCAAAGGAGGAATACGGTGCATTTTAAACAAAAAAAGATAGACAGCACTGGCATGCTGCCTATCTATGACTAAATTTTGTTAAGTGTATTAGCACCGTTATTATATCATGAGCGAAAATGTAATAAAAGAAACTGAAAACAAGAAAAATTCAAGAGGACGTAATTGGACATTTGTTTTATATCCAGAATCAGCAAAAGCCGAGTGGTTAGAGTATTTAAAAGAGTTACACATTCAATTTGTAGTGTCTCCATTACATGATAGGGATACTGATACAGAAGGTAGGATGAAAAAAGAGCATTATCATATTCTAGTGATGTATGAGGGTAATAAATCTTATGAACAGATAAAAATAATTACAGAAGAATTGAATGCGACTATTCCGCAGATTGCAGGAAGTGTGAAAGGTCTTGTGAGATATATGCTTCACATGGACGATCCTAATAAATTTAAATATCAAAAAGAAGATATGATAGTTTATGGCGGTGTAGATGTTGATGAATTATTAAAGAAAACAACAACAGATAGATATAAATTAATTAAAGAAATGATTGAGTTTATTGATGAACAAGGAATCGTAGAATTTAAGAGTTTAATGGATTATGCAATGAAGTTTAAATTTGATGATTGGTTCCCGCTTTTATGTGATAACTCGGCGTATGTTATTCAAGAATATATAAAATCAAATCGGTATAAATCTGACCGATAGATTTTGAATTTAAGAGTGTCACAAGACACTCTTTTTTCGCACCAGCGAAAACTGGTTTAAGCCGACTGCGCAAATGA
>NZ_JAESLK010000102.1:0-859 GCF_017892585.1 Staphylococcus sp. GDY8P57P
TTTCTTTTTCAAAATTTAAGGAATACTGGATATTGTAAATATCACAAAAGCTATTATCATAATTTATAATTCAAATAAGCATAAAGTTTTTTAATGACACTCTTAACAGGAAAAAGTTCCCAATCAACGCTATTACCATTTTTATAACTAGAAATAGCTAAACTTATTAAATTATTTTCTTCAATTGATAAATTTTCTATTATCATACTGCCAGCTAAATCTTTTGAATAAAACTTACCTGTTTCATAAGTTACGATCATACGACAAAGGGTTAAAATAACATTTGTTTCATCACCATAAAAATCTTTTATCAATTCTTTAGAACTTTCCTTTATAGCTTTTTGTAAATCAATAAATGGAACATCAGGAATTAAGTTATTAATATTATTTTCGCCATAAATTGATATTGAAGAAAGCTTGGCTTGATATAATAATATTGTTAAATCAATGTTGTTATTCTTTTCTGGAATAAAATAATTTAAATAATCTTCTCTAAGCCATTCCCCATAGATAAACTCTTCAATAGGTGGATAAGACCAATTTTCATTTTCATGATAATTAAGCACAGTTAATTCTATATATTTTAAACTTGTATCTTCACCAATTTCTTTAGAGATAGGCATAATTTTCGAAATTAATATTCTTTTTTCTTCTTTAGTCATATCTCTATTTATTATCACTAGAAAATCAACATCACTATCTTTTTTTAAACCCCCTTTAACATAAGAACCATATAAATAGACTCCTAATAAATCTTTTGAAAACAATCGTTTCAATTCTATTAAAACATTATCAATTTGCTTATTTGGTTCCTCCATTATTGACTCCTCTCATCTTTAAATATTATTTCAAAAATCTA
>NZ_JAESLK010000102.1:914-1078 GCF_017892585.1 Staphylococcus sp. GDY8P57P
CAGTTAAATCAATTGGAGATATCTCTTTAATTAATTTTTTATATTTAGCTCTGGAATTTCTATGGATTTTACCCCATTCTTCTTCGTCATTTAACAACATGAAAACTATTGCTCTGTCAGAAGTACGTTCGATTATTTTCCAATCTGGTTTTAAAATATGTAAA
>NZ_JAESLK010000103.1:0-751 GCF_017892585.1 Staphylococcus sp. GDY8P57P
GCTCGACGTGATGCTACTGAGCCGATAAATCCATTATATATATTGGACGCTATGTCCTACTCAGATGCGTTCCTTGCAGCTACAGGGGCAATACTCATTGCCTTAATAGCTGGATTAGGTTTAAAAAAGCGTGGGTAATAACTTAGTTATGTAAAGATTAGTTATTGTTTAGTTCATCTTCTATAGTTTAAGCTGTAAATAAATAGCTTAGGAATCACGCAAATTTGAATTTCTTAGAACAGAATACTTTTAAGTAACTCAACTTTCGTACACTGTTTTATTGGTGCGAAAGTTGAGTATGTTAAGGATGAAACAATGAAAACATTGGTGATCGTTTCTCACCCAGATATGCCAAATTCTCGAATCAATAAAGTTTGGGTAGAAAAAGCAGCGTCTTATTCAAACGAAATTACCATTCATGATCTTTATAGAGAGTATCCTGATTTTATTATAAATGTAAAAAGAGAGCAGGAATTAGTTGAAAATCATGATAATATTATTTTTCAATTTCCATTATATTGGTATAGTTCTCCTTCATTATTAAAAAAATGGATCGATGAAGTGATTATATATGGATGGGCTTACGGATCAAAGGGTAAAAGAATATTTTATAATCGAAAATTAGGATTAGCTATATCAGCTGGCGTAAAAAAAGGTGAATTTACAAGTATGGGTAAAAACAAGCATACATTAACCCAGATGTTAACACCATTCAAATCTTTATGTGCATAGATTCATGCTGAATATGTAC
>NZ_JAESLK010000104.1:0-824 GCF_017892585.1 Staphylococcus sp. GDY8P57P
TAGTATTGAAATAATCGGTAGTGGTTATGATAGTGTGGCATATTTAGTTAATAATGAATACATTTTTAAAACAAAATTTAGTACTAATAAGAAAAAAGGTTATGCAAAAGAAAAAGCAATATATAATTTTTTAAATACAAATTTAGAAACTAATGTAAAAATTCCTAATATTGAATATTCGTATATTAGTGATGAATTATCTATACTAGGTTATAAAGAAATTAAAGGAACTTTTTTAACACCAGAAATTTATTCTACTATGTCAGAAGAAGAACAAAATTTGTTAAAACGAGATATTGCCAGTTTTTTAAGACAAATGCACGGTTTAGATTATACAGATATTAGTGAATGTACTATTGATAATAAACAAAATGTATTAGAAGAGTATATATTGTTGCGTGAAACTATTTATAATGATTTAACTGATATAGAAAAAGATTATATAGAAAGTTTTATGGAAAGACTAAATGCAACAACAGTTTTTGAGGGTAAAAAGTGTTTATGCCATAATGATTTTAGTTGTAATCATCTATTGTTAGATGGCAATAATAGATTAACTGGAATAATTGATTTTGGAGATTCTGGAATTATAGATGAATATTGTGATTTTATATACTTACTTGAAGATAGTGAAGAAGAAATAGGAACAAATTTTGGAGAAGATATATTAAGAATGTATGGAAATATAGATATTGAGAAAGCAAAAGAATATCAAGATATAGTTGAAGAATATTATCCTATTGAAACTATTGTTTATGGAATTAAAAATATTAAACAGGAATTTATCGAAAATGGTAGAAAAGAAATTTATAAAAGGACTTATA
>NZ_JAESLK010000105.1:0-570 GCF_017892585.1 Staphylococcus sp. GDY8P57P
GAAGTATCATTGAATATTGGGGGTATTACTTTTATCATATTCTAGATTCAAAATTATGCAAGTTACGATGAGTAAATCAAGCGAAGTATTACATAATTTATTAGTCAATGCTTTTGAAACGATTGAAGGTGTGCCTAAAGAACTTATAACTGACAATATGAAGACTGTAATGACACAACCAAGAACAGAGTATTCAAGTGGACAAATCAATCGTAGATTTAAACAATTCGCTGATGATTTTGGATTTAAGGTACGACCATGTGTCGCTGGTAGACCAAGAACAAAAGGGAAAGTCGAGTCTATTATGAAGATATTGGATGAGATACATGCATATCAAGGAGAGCTTTATTTAAATGAGATTCCATCTTTTATTTCAAATTTAAATGACCGATTAAATTATTCTGTACATGTAGGTACTGGTAAAATACCGATAATTGAATTGGAAAAAGAAAAGAGTCCCCTACAGACACTACCACATGTACATGTAAGAAACTCATATAAAGTGAAACATAAATACTTGAAAGTCAACCGCTCTAATATGATTACGTATCAGACTAATCAATATTCAGT
>NZ_JAESLK010000106.1:0-853 GCF_017892585.1 Staphylococcus sp. GDY8P57P
AGTGGCAAGGATTTTCAACGTGCACAATACCAACTGCTCAAACGGATTCTTCGACCGGGCGATGTGTTGTATATCCATTCACTAGATCGCTTTGGACGAAATAAAGAAGAAATTGTTGAAGAATGGAATGCCATTACGAAAGAACTTCAAGCTGATATTGTTGTGATGGACATGCCATTATTGGATACCACCCAATATAAAGACAGTATGGGCACTTTTATCGCCGACCTTGTTTTACAGATACTTTCTTGGATTGCACAAGATGAACGGGAACGCATACGCAAACGGCAACGTGAAGGGATTGATGCAGCAAAGAATCAAGGAAAGGTTTTTGGCCGTCCGAAAGCACAGATTACAGATACATTCATGGCTGCCTATCATGAATGGAAAAAAGGTGAGATTACAGCGACACAAGCGATGCAGCAAGCGAATGTTAAAAAAACAACGTTCTATAAACTGGTTAAGCAAGTGGAAAACGATCTTGCAGATGCCTAATCGTTCGATAATTTCAATGAGGAGTGGGGATTATGAGTGATAAAGTCCCGCATTTGACTGCTTATTCAGAAGAACAAAGACAAAAGGCCATGGATAAATATAGATTAATTGCCCCATATCTTAACCGCGAGAAAAGTTTGAGAGCAGTTGCTGAAGACTCTGATGTTTCAAAACGGACGCTTCAATATTGGGTGAGTCAGTATGAACAGTTTGGATTAGTGGGTTTGATCCGAAAGCGTCGCAGAGACTCCGGCATTTTTAAAGTGGAAAAAGAGGTACAAGAAGAGATTAAGAATTTAATACTGAATCATAAAAGAAATTCAGTAACTTCAATTCATAGAAAAATTTGTGAGACATG
>NZ_JAESLK010000107.1:0-907 GCF_017892585.1 Staphylococcus sp. GDY8P57P
ATAACTAATAATGGCTTGTTAAAGGAAGATTGATCTAAACTCGGTTTTATGTTAATAAACATTAAAATTAATGCGAGTAAAGCAATGATAATATATATCGTATTTACAAATGTAGCATTAAATAAATTTGCTAACAGTCCACCTAACATGCTGCCTATAATCATGCCACTACCCATGTAAAGCACTAATAGTGGCGAAAATTCTGGTTTTTTTCGCGCTTTTAATGACCCACTTAAAGTACTGAAAAAGACTTGACTGGAAGTAAGTCCTGATGCCATGTATGCACTGTACGCAGGAGCGCCAAATAGTGGTGGTAATAATAAAATAGCTGGATAAATAATGATGGCGCCACCTATACCTACTAGACCCGAAATAAAGCCTCCGAATACCCCAATAAGTAACATCATAATAATAGTTGAAATATCCATTATTTACTTTTTACCAATAAGTTAACGGCTTCATTAATCAATTCTTCAGAATTTTCACCATTATCCTCTGCTGCTTTTACACATTCTATTAAATTTTCACTAATGATAATTCCCATCAAACGTTGGATTGAACTTTTTGATGCACTGATTTGAGTAATGACATCTTTACAATCTTTTTCTTCTTCCATCATTTTAATAACGCCATTGAGTTGTCCTTGTATTCTATTAATACGATTAATCATTTTTTTATCATAATTCATAGTTATTTCCTCCACTTTTAATTGAATAAAGTCATAATAAACGATAAAAGTAAACATGTCAAATACCCCCTACCGTATTTGACATAATATAAATAATTAGTTAATATACCTGTATAGGTATTTATTAGGAGGTTAATATGAAACAATATAACGAAAATCATATCAATAATTTCAGTAAACAAGAATTAGAAAAATTGGGTGCACAAGGTCAACTGATTG
>NZ_JAESLK010000108.1:0-558 GCF_017892585.1 Staphylococcus sp. GDY8P57P
TTGAAAAAGAAATACAAAATAGTACTTCGAACGATGACGAATCGAGTGATATCAAGGACTCCCAAATAATGGGACTCCAGAATCCCAAACAATGGGACTCCAGAATCCCAAATGATGGGACTCCAGAATCCCAAAACTTAGACCCTAATGATACTGAATTTAGTAATACTAATTATATAGAGACTGAGAACAATGATACGAATGATTTGAATGATACACCTAACAATATTTCTGAAAACGCTCATTCGAATCATACAAATCATCAACAAACTGAATTTAATAATGATGCGCTTAAAATTCCAACTCCTTGAAGAATTACCAAAACAACTTCAAGATTATTTAAGTAATTTTGAAATTAGAGAAATTCGTATTATTAAAAGTGTTTTACTTAAAGGAAAAAAATCATTTAATAATGCCCATGATACATATTACCGTTTAGAAGACGTGGAGTTCGAACTTGTCAGTGTCTTAAAACGATTTAAAGCGATGTTGCTACAGAAAAATGAAACGGTTGAAGCTATGCAGGGTTATTTGATGCAATCAATTAAAGCTGAACTT
>NZ_JAESLK010000109.1:0-893 GCF_017892585.1 Staphylococcus sp. GDY8P57P
ATCCACTAAAAAACCACCAAAATAACCAAAAACAATAACACTCATGGTTCCAGGAAAAATAACACTATTACCTATTGTCGCTACATTTACATGATAAATAGTTTTCATCATATAAGGCACCATTGATATAAAACCAGCTACTATAGAAAATATTAGCCCACCAGAAAACAAACCAAGCATAAACGGAATGTTTTTCCCTAGTTTAGGATTAATAAAAGGGTTAGAAACTCTTGAAATATGTTTAATAAAAATCACAAAAAAGATTGTGAAGAGTATTAAAAAAGTCCAATTATAATTTGTCGTAAATAACATAAAACATATAATACTTATAGACATTAAAACAATACCTACGATATCTAATGTATTTTTTGTTGATTTACCAGGTACCATGACTTTAATAAGAAAAGGTATAGTTACTATTGTAATCATAGGAAGTATAAGTAGGTAAGACCAATGAATATAATGTGCTATTATTCCCCCTATTGAAGGACCTAACCCTTCACCTAAAGCTACAATTGATCCTATAAAACCAAAGGCTTTGCCTTGTTTTTTTCTTGTAATATTTCTAGCTACAACCACCATAATCAGTGAAGGGAATGCAGCAGATCCTACTCCTTGTACTAACCTACCAAAAATCAAAATAAAAAAGTGATTGTGACCAATAAAAGCAATCAATGAACCAAGACAGCTCAAACTAATACCAATAATTAACAATTTTTTTATATTTATATAATCAGATAATTTTCCATATACTGCTGTTCCTATCGAAAAAGTTAACATATATGCAGTGTTTACCCAGTTTGTAATTCCAGGAGTAGTATTAAAATGATTTGCAATATCAGGTAAAGAAACATTTAAAACCATTTCATTTAATACACTAAAAAATGAAAGAA
>NZ_JAESLK010000011.1:0-3206 GCF_017892585.1 Staphylococcus sp. GDY8P57P
GCACTTATATTTTGTTATTGTTCTTCCTCGATTTCGTCTATCATTTTGTGATTAATTTCTCTTTTTTCTTGTTCTGTTAAGTCATAAAGTTCACTAGCTAAATACTCTTTTTGTTTCCAAATATAAAAAATTTGATAGATATATTCGGTTGGATCAATTTCTTTTAAATAATCTAAATGCCCATTTTTTAATTTCTTTTTAGCCTCTTTAAATAATCCAGAATAAACTAATACCTGTTTACCTTTAAGTGATTTATAGAATGCATCAAATACTTTTTGATTTATTAAATAATCACTATCTTTACCAGAATACTTAGCCATTTCATATAACTCTTTATTGTTATTTTGTCTTATTTTTTGAACTTGAACTTGTGTGATTTCTGAAATGCCCGTTACATCACGCCATAAATCTAACCATTCTTGTTGACTAATATAATATCTTTTATCTGTGAAATACGATTTATTTACTGCAATTAACACATGAAAATGAGGATTATAATCATCTCTTTTTTTATTATATGTAATCTCTAACTTACGGACATATCCCTTTATAACACTACCTACTTTTTTTCTTTTTATAAGTTTTCTAAAAGAATTATTGTAACGTTTTATTTCATTTTCTAATTCATCACTCATTACATTAGGTGTAGTCAAAGTTAAAAAGATAAATTCCTTATTTTCTTGCTGCTTAATATATTGCATCATCAAAGATAAACCTAAAGCATCTTTTCTAGCTTTTCTCCAAGCACAGACAGGACAAAATCGATTTTTACAAGAATTAGCTTTATATAATTTCTGTTTTTCTAAAGTTTTATCAGCTACAAAAGACAGAAATGTATTGCAATCTTTAACTAAATCCATTTGATTCTCTCCAATATGACGTTTAATAAATTTCTGAAATACTTGATTTCTTTGTTTTTTCTCAGTATACTTTTCCATGTTATAACACATAAAAACAACTTAGTTTTCACAAACTATGACAATAAAAAAAGTTGCTTTTTCCCCTTTCTATGTATGTTTTTTACTAGTCATTTAAAACGATACATTAATAGGTACGGAAAAGCAACTTTTTTTATGCTTAAAACCAGTCATATCAATAACTTAAGGGTAACTAGCCTCGCCGGCAATAGTTACCCTTATTATCAAGACAAGAAGAAACTCGTTTTCAACTCGTTTCTAAAACCTTAAATATCTAAAATCAATTATTAACTGCGACCCAAATTTCACTATAAGCATTATCTCTATCTGAATCATTAAATTTAGTAAAAGAAAACATTGGTACATTAGCTAATTTATATTCTGTTTCTGGCAACCATTCAGAATAAATTTTAGCATATGTGTCTTGTAAAACTTTTGGAAATTTACCTTCATTTTCAAAGACTATCCATTTACTTTCATCAATATTTATAACATCAAGTTGATCGCTTATATTGTTTTCTGTTGTTATAACACCAATCATATGAGTTAAATAACCCTCTTCTTTAATAAAATTCTCATCAGCATCATATGAAACATTTACAATTTCTTTAGGTTCAATGTTTTGTAAATTATTCATTTCTTCTTTTTGTATATTAGTAATACTATTTGCTAGTTCTTCAATTTCATTGTTAACACCCTCGTATTGCATACGAACACGTTTTTTTACGCCTACTATATTAATTTTTGGCAAATCTACAATTCTAGTTTTCATGCCTATTCCTCCTTTAACATTAATAGCAAATGAAAGTTTCGGATATGAAATTAAAACTTGTTTTTCATATATTTGAGATGGTAAATACCCACTCCAATCTCTAAAAGACTTTGTAAAACCATCAATTGAATATCCATATTTTATAGCTACACTCGTTACTGATTCTTTATTTAATAAATCTTTATTAGCAAAATACAATTTTCTTTTTTTTATATACTCAGATAAACCGATACCAGTAAGAAATATAAACAAATTTCTATAATGCTGCTCAGGTAAACCAACAAAATTCGCTATATCATATAAATTTAAATCGTTTGTTAAATTCTGATCTATATAATCTATAGAATTATTTAAATTTTTTAATATCATATCCATCACCTTTCAATCCTATAGTAATCAATAATCAAAGAACTAACTCGATAATTTATATATAACAATTATCGAATAAAAAATAATTGCTTTATTCCAATTGCTTTATTGACGTTGAGCCTCGGAACCCTTAACAATCCCAAAACTTGTCGAATGGTCGGCTTAATAGCTCACGCTATGCCGACATTCGTCTACAAGTTTAGTTAAGGGTTCTTCTCAACATCAATAAATTTTCTCGGCATAAATGCGTGTTCTATTTTTTATTATCGTCTTGATAGTCATAAAAATAAAACACTCCTTTTTAGCAAACTTTATCGCAATAGTTATCGCTTTACAGGTCTATTTTTCATCGTTATAATCTAGTTAAATCCCGTAAGGGCGCACTTATGCGTTCTAAAAGAACGCATGTAAAAACCATAATCGACCTTCGTCGATTTTTTTATTTCAAAATTAAAGAAACGGCTTGAGATATTCCGAGCAGTTATAAAAATTAATTTGTCTTGAATATTGCTACTACATTCTTGAAAAAGTGATGTAGATTTATAGCCCATAACTTTTTTGAATTACATCGACGATACGGCGTCGAAAGAAAAATAAATAGACCGTATAAAAGAAAAAGCTACCCCAGATAAAGTGAGGTAGCTTTTATTTTTTATGCCCTTATTTTGAATTTTAAGGGGGCATTTTAAAGATTTAGGGGTAATTCATATAGTTTTATGCCTAAAAACTTATATAAGCTCTTAAAACGCAAATATGAGCCAAATAAATATATGCTATTTCCAAAAGCAAAAATTTGAGCAAAACCAGTGTCGATTTTTAAGACACTGCCCAGTTACATGCAAATTAAAATTTTCATGATTTTTTATAGTTCCTACCGGGTTAAAATTTGTATAACGAAAGTATAATGTTTATATAACGTTAGTATAATAAAGCATTTTAACATTATACTTTTGATAATCGTTTATCGTCGTCATCACAATAACTTTTAAAATACTCGTGCTTAATTCAACAGCTGACCTCCCAATAACTACATGGTGTTATCGGGAGGTCAGCTGTTAGCACTTATATTTTGTTATTGTTCTTCCTCGATTTCGTCTATCATTTTGTGATTAATTTCTCTTTTTTCTTGTTCTGTTAAGTCATAAAGT
>NZ_JAESLK010000110.1:0-600 GCF_017892585.1 Staphylococcus sp. GDY8P57P
AGAAGAAGTTCTGAAGCAGCAAGACTTGATCATGAGAAATCTCTCCGAGATAAAGAAGAACGAGAAAGAGAGAGAAAAGAATCACAAAGCCTTGTTAGAGAATCTAAAGGATTCGACCTCGAACTTTAATCAAGCAACTAAAAATACCGAGGATAAATTTATAAGTGTAGCGAGAAGTTATTTAAGAAAATTGGATACAGACAACCAAGAACAAGATTTTAAACAAGCCTTTGATGAAAAATTTAAAGACTTAGATAAACAAGCAAGTTATTTATTAGAGCATTATAAAAAACATAATGACCAAGCCAGAAAAGAAACAAACGAATACAAAAAGGCGATTACGGATCGCTTAGATAAAAACGATATGATTGTTGAGAATTTAAATAAATCATTAAATATTATGACGAAAGGCGTTGTATCTTTATTTTTTGTTGTGGCAATCATTGCTTTAGTTTCGTTGGTAACCGGTCCGATTAGTGCGTTTTTTGGCATTTCACAAGGTTATGACTTTATTAATCATGAGATAGCGACAAAAGAGAGCATTTGGAGATATTTATGGGGTGTTGTATATGTTGTACCGTATGCTTTTTTTGGTTTTCT
>NZ_JAESLK010000111.1:0-2086 GCF_017892585.1 Staphylococcus sp. GDY8P57P
GGAAATTTCCCAATTTTCTTATATTTAATAAACTCTTGCTCAGTTAAAAAATGGGCATGATGTTCTTTTAACCATTTAATTTGCTTTTCAAATTGCTCTTTAGTAATACTGTAGGTTGAAAGTTCTTTACTATTTGAAAATATAGATAAAAAGTCATCGAAAAAGTTATCGTTTCTAATGCGATGATAGTTTAAAGCAAGTGCGCTGTTTTCTTTGTATTTTATTTCCTTTTCTTTAGATTGAACTTTTTGGTTGTTCATTATTAAGTTTGAACTTATGATAATAAGCAATATCAAAGTAAATAATAGTAATCGTCTACTCATAGATTTCCTTTACTTCCTTTCAATTTTTGTGTGATAAGAGATAATGTTAGCAATGAGAAAGTAATTACTGCAAAAATTGCTATGAGTTTAAAAAGATAGTTTATATCATCAACTTCAATATTAAGTACTGTTCTTATCATTAGAACTGTTTCCACATTAATATGTAACAATGAACCACCAATCACTATAATCGCAGTACAACAATATAACCAGAACATAGCAGTGAAAAGAAGAACACATATTTCTTTTATTACATTTAAACTCGATTTTACCGTTTGATGTTTCCCCTGTCTGGACTTGACCATGTTGCATACACCCCTTTCTGCCTTTTTAAAGCTTTTGGAAAGGCAACAATTGCTACTAAAGCATTAAGAACCCAATACACAGTTGGGTACCAACTTAGAAAAACAACTATAAATACATTTATTTTTTCATATTTACTATCAATAATAAGAGAAATAATAAATTGAACTGTATTAATGAAAGTTAAAACAAATGCAGAAAGAATAATAATAGTGAATTGATATTCTAGATAATATATGTCTAAAAAATTTGCATTAATAATTGTCAAACCTAGTAATAGAACAACGCTATAAATCCAAATAAGCGAAAAAATTTGCTCAAAAAGTAAAAAGTACAACGGAAAATCAAAAGATTTAATTCCCTTTTTGAAATCCCTAATCAACACTTCTTGTCCACCTTGCGCCCATCTTACTCGCTGTTTCCAAAGACCTCCAATAGATTCAGGAACAAGCATCCAGCACAATGCCCGTGGCTCATACTTAATCTGAAATTTATCAATATGAAACTTCCACGATATAGCGATATCTTCAGTTATCATATCTATATCCCATTTCCCAACCTTTTCAACTGCTTCTTTTTTAAACAATGTAAAAACACCTGAAATTGTATTTATTTTTCCAGCAATGGATTGTGTTCTTTTAATACTACCTACCATACTTGCATATTCTATTGTTTGAATTTTACCTAATATAGAACTTTTATTTCTAATTCTAGGGTTGCCTGTTACGGCTGCAAGATTAGAATTTTTTTTGAAGTTTTCTATCATGAAATACGGTGCTTTTCCGTCAATGATTGTATCAGCATCGATGCCCATAACATAGTCATATGTCGCATACTTTATTCCTTCATTAAGAGCGTTAGCCTTGCCGTTATTTTCTTCTAAATTCACAAATACAAAATCTAATTTTTCTTTCAATTTTGACAGAATTTTTTCAGAATCATCAGAACTTCCGTCATTAATTACAATAATCTGTTTGTTCGGAAACTCTAAATTTAATATATTTTTAATCGTATCTTCAATTGTTTCTTCTTCGTTGTAGCAAGGTATTAAGAATGATATACCTTCTCCATATGTCCTATATGTAGGTTCATTTTTGTTTTTAATTTCCCTTAATAATGCGTAATATAGTGTCCCAATAATCCAATAAATCGACATGAACAGTGGATATAACAATAGCAAATTATATAGTTTCATTTAATCCTCCCTAACTAACCATCAATCATAATAATACGTCCAATGAAATTTAGCAAAATTTTATTCATTACATTTTTATTACTTTATAATTTTATTGTAATATAATTACATTGTTAAACTACTATATATGATAAGTAAACGCTAACACACCATTTTTTTTATAATAATGTTCTTTATTTTGTAATAATTTTGTAATAATTTTGTGATAGTAAATCACAAACTAAAAAGCGTATTCCATATCAATATGGAATACGCTTTTTAGTTT
>NZ_JAESLK010000112.1:0-677 GCF_017892585.1 Staphylococcus sp. GDY8P57P
ATTGTTTCTACAAGATTTGCCTGGATATATTGGCAATCAGAACAGCCCTTCCCTGCTTACTCTTAAAGAGTTGGATGAAAAATTATCAAATTTCATTATATATAACTATCATCATAGGAGGCACGGAACAACAAAAAAAGAACCGATAAAAGCTTGGAATGATTCTGGTTTCCTACCCAATATGCCAGATAGTTTAGAAAGTCTGGATTTATTATTATTAAATGTCGCAAAACCGAGGAAGGTGCATTCGGATGGCATTCACTTCCAAGGTTTAAGGTATATCGATTTAAACCTCGCTGCATATATTGGTGAAACAGTCATCATCCGTTACGATCCAAGGGATATCGCAGAAATTCGAGTGTTTTATAAAGGTGAATACCTATGTACTGCGATTTCACCTGAAATTTCTGATTACCAAGTCGATTTAAAAGATATTGTGTCAGCAAGAAATAAAGTCCGTCAAAACCTTAAAAAACAAATTGATACTGGAAGAACAGTGGTAGAAGAAATTGCTTTATCAAAGCAAGAAGGCATGGAGAAGCAACCAAGCAAAACTGATTCTAAAAAGTCAAAACTTAAGAGGTATTTCAATGAATAATACACAACAGTTTATTGAAACAAAAGAATATAAAAGGTTCGCAGAGTTTTGTGCTGCATGTATTAATATAAATATATCG
>NZ_JAESLK010000112.1:737-1487 GCF_017892585.1 Staphylococcus sp. GDY8P57P
CAGAACCATTTTCTATACTGCGCCCCCTATAAGAGCGACAAAAATGACTGAAGACATTCATTCCATTGGCTTTAGAATAAATATGGTGAAAAGCATATACAGAGCAAAGAACACTGAAGAAGAGAAATATACGACAGATTCATTTGAAGATATTGACCTCGTTATTGTAGATGAAATCGATCGATTAAAAATTCAAAGTTTAGAACAACTCAGGGATATATACGATAGAAATGATATCGCAATGATATTAATTGGAATGCCTGGAATCGAAAAACGGTTGGCACGGTACCCCCAGCTTTATTCAAGAATTGGGTTTGCACATGAATTTGATAAACTCAGTAAAGATGAAACGCATCATATTTTGGAGTATAAGTGGGATGAGTTAGGTATTTCTATAAAGCTTGAAGACTTTTCTGATTACGAAGCAATCACCAGCATCATTAAAATTACTGGCGGAAACTTTAGACTGATACAAAGACTCTTCACCCAGATTGAAAGAATACTTGAAATTAATAATCTTGAAACCGTTACAACAGAAGTTGTTGAAGCTGCACGAGATAGTTTAGTAATTGGCATAAAATAAACTTAAAGAGGTTGGAACATAGAGGACTTTGTTCAACCTCTTTTCAAATGTGTTATAGTGCAAAATAGCGTTTAAAAACAGGTGCAAAATAGCGTCTAAAGTGACAATCCTTTTTTATTTACATATTAAGTTCATTTACTCATTGCATTTATCTAAGTACATATATT
>NZ_JAESLK010000113.1:0-1735 GCF_017892585.1 Staphylococcus sp. GDY8P57P
TTTAATAATTGTATAACCGGGAGTGTAAAATAAACTGTGTAAGTAGAGAACGTACGACTCTACTTCACAGTTTATTTTTTATATAATCTAGCGCGCTATCGCTTACTATATCCGTAAAAAGTGTTGGTTAAAAATCAAACCAACTACTTGTTACGGATGCCGAGCTAAATACTATGCATAGTGTTAAAATACACTTATTAAAACTTGGAGGTTAGTTATGGCTAGAAAAAAACGAGATCCTAAATCTGTCGAACTTGCTAATAGAATTATTGCTGAGTATGCACCTGAATCTGTTGAAGATATGGAAAATGCACTAAAAGATGTTTTTGGACCTATGTTTGAAGCTATGTTACAAGGTGAAATGAATAACCACTTAGGATATTCTTCGAATGATAAATCTGATAAAATTACCGAAAATAGACGCAATGGATATGGGAATAAAACACTTAATACCACTAAAGGTAACATTGAAATCAATGTCCCAAGAGATAGAGATGCCTCATTTGAACCACAGTTAATAAAGAAACGTCAGCGTGATGTTTCTGAAATCGAAGATAAAGTAATTTCTATGTATGCCAAGGGCATGTCACAACGTGATATTTCTTCAACAATAGAAGATATCTATGGTTTCTCTGTATCTCATGAAATGATCTCTGATATTACTGATGCCGTTATTCCTGAAATGGAAGAATGGCAAACTAGACCATTGGAAAAGTGCTATACATTTGTATTTGTAGATTGTTTATATACTAAAATTAGAACTGAGTACGAAATTAAAGAATATGCTGTTTATACAATTCTGGGGTACACGATTGATGCAAAGAAACAAATACAAGGCTCATGGCTTAATGAAACAGAAAGCAAGCATAAGTGGATGCAAATATTTGATGAAATTAAGGCTCGTGGTGTCGAAGACATTTTCTTTTTATCTATGGATGGTGTTTCTGGCTTAGAATCCGGAGTTAAGGCTATTTTTCCTAAAACAATTGTTCAAAGATGTATTGTACATTTAGTTAGGAATTCTATTAAATACGTACCAAGTAAAGACTATAAAGCTTTTACTTCTTCTTTAAGAAAGGTTTATGGGGCAACATCACTTAAAGCTTGTCATACTGCTTTTGAAGCATTTAAACAACAATGGTCTCAATATCCTGGTGCGGTTGATGTTTGGAAACGTAACTTCACTCACGTTGAACAGCTGTTTGATTATGGTAGTAATATTCGTAAAATCATGTATACAACTAACGCGGTAGAAAGTATTCATTCTAGTTACCGAAAGGTTACAAAAAAAGGTGCATTCCCAAATGAGAATGCACTCTTAAAATTACTCTTTATTCGAACGAAAGAACTTCAAAAGAAATGGTCCACTGGTTACATTCCAAACTGGTCTATGGTTATGAACCAGCTTCTTTTACATGATCAAATTAAAGATAGAGTTATTAAGTATCTTGAATAACTTACACACTTAATTTGACAAAGCCAGATGTTATGTCTTGTCATTTTCTCTTGGTATGTGACTTTTTAATCGGTATGATTTACCTGTAATTTTAACGACATTTGAGTGATGTAAAATCCTATCTAAAATAGCGTTTGCTATTTTAGGATCCTCAAAAACTTCGTTCCATAAATTAAAATTGATGTTAGTTGTAAATATCGTGCTCTTCTTTTCATATCTTAAATCTATTAGTTGGAAGAATAATTTGGCATCTTCATTATCAATTGGTAAGTAGCCAAT
>NZ_JAESLK010000114.1:0-669 GCF_017892585.1 Staphylococcus sp. GDY8P57P
CGCGTGGGACGTTCAAGTCGTATAGGTTATGCTTATTTCTTACATCCATCTAACAAAGTATTATCAGAGACTGCAGAAGAAAGATTGCAAGCAATTAAAGAATTTACTGAATTAGGTTCTGGATTTAAGATTGCAATGCGAGATTTAAATATTCGAGGTGCAGGTAACCTTTTAGGCAAACAGCAACATGGATTTATTGATTCTGTAGGTTTCGATTTATACTCACAAATGTTAGAAGAAGCGGTAAATGAAAAACGAGGCATTAAAGAAGAACAGCATGATGCGCCTGAAGTTGAAATTGAACTAAATATTGATGCTTATTTACCAGCTGAATATATTCCAAATGAACAGGCTAAGATAGAAATTTATAAAAAATTACGTAAAATTGAGACGGAATCACAATTGATGGATGTTAAAGATGAACTCATTGACCGTTTTAATGACTATCCTGTTGAGGTTGAAAGATTGCTTGAAATGATGGAAATTAAAGTGCATGCATTGAATGCAGGTGTAACACTTATTAAAGATATAGGTAAAAAAATAGAGGTTTATTTATCCGAAAAAGGTACTACTGACATCAATGGCGAAGCACTCTTTAAACAAACACAACCACTTGGACGCGCAATGAAAGTTGGTGTTCAAGAAGGTAAAATGAAAGTGACGCTAAAT
>NZ_JAESLK010000115.1:0-734 GCF_017892585.1 Staphylococcus sp. GDY8P57P
GAGCTATTAAGCCGACCATTCGACAAGTTTTGGGATTGTTAAGGGTTCGGAGGCTCAACGTCAATAAAGCAATTGGAATAAAGCAATTATGATTAATAATTTCTAATTTCTGGAGCTTTGTAATTTTTTATAAATTTTTCAATCTCTTCGAAAGAGTTTGAGAATAATATTTTGTCTCTGTCTGTTTGAGTTAAAAATGCGTTGGACACCATTTGGTCATAGAATTGTTCGATGAGTGAATAGTAATTATTTGTATTAAAAAAGATACAAGGATTGTCGTTTTGTCCAACTCTTGCCCATGATACAACTTCAGTTATTTCTTCTAGAGTTCCAGGACCTCCTGGAAGTGCTATACATACATCACCTTTGTTTAAAATAGTTTCTTTTCTTTCGGACATACTATCCACGATTATTAGTTCATCTAATTTATCATGTGCTAATTCTCTTTGTTGTAAAAATGTAGGCATTACACCAATCGTTTTACCGTTATTATGTATTACAGTATTTGCTAATGTCCCCATCAACCCTGCATTTCCACCACCGAAAACTAGAGTGTGGTTGTTTTTAGCAATCCATTCACCTAATTGGATTGCACTATTTTCATAATCTTTTTTGTTACCTTTGCTTGCTCCACAATAGACGATAATATTCATTTGTTATTACTCCTTTTTTTATTTTTTATGTTATCAAAAAGAAGAGTGATTTTGATGTGATTTTGAAACGAGTGAAACGAG
>NZ_JAESLK010000116.1:0-287 GCF_017892585.1 Staphylococcus sp. GDY8P57P
GGAAATTGGAATAAATTATTTAATTTTGTTGAGTAATTTATTTATAAAATACCAATTTTTTCTGATTGGTTTTATAAAGTCGCCAATATATTCTTCAACATTAGCATTAAATCCTTTTTTAAATTGTTGTACGCCATAATCTTCGGCTGTATCAGAAAAATCACCTGTAACACCGTAAAAATTATATCGTTCTATATTGTGGGTTTTACTAAATTTAATCATTTCCCATTGTAATTTATAAGCACCCATAAATTCATTGTATTTAGGATTAGATCCGCTAGATAAAT
>NZ_JAESLK010000116.1:303-763 GCF_017892585.1 Staphylococcus sp. GDY8P57P
CAGCAGCTAAATCAATAATTTCTCCATCTGTTTCAATTAATCGTTTAATTTTATCTATTTTTTTATTAGAGCTATCTAGTCTTTGTAATAGATTATTAATAGCTGTTTTTTGTTTTTTAGAATTAGGGTTTTCTTTTAATTTATTTTCTGCTAATAATACATCATTTTTCAATTGTTCATCTTGTAATTCTAAAGATTTTAAATAATCTTTTAAGTTAATTGTAGCAATTTTAAGCATTGAATTATCATGATATATTTTTTGCATTTCTTTAAAGTAATCTAACCCTCTAAAAGAAAATCCGTGTTTTTCTTCAGCCATTTTAAATAATTTGAAAAATCTTTCTGTTTCATTTATATTTAAATCTTCAATTTGAACATTCATTTCTTCGGTTTTTTTGATATTACGTCTTGTTTGATAATTCATTTCTTTGAGTAATTCATCTTCTGATTTATCTTTTAA
>NZ_JAESLK010000117.1:0-549 GCF_017892585.1 Staphylococcus sp. GDY8P57P
GAAAAAGGATATATCATCGTAAATGTAAATTATGCTTTAGCACCTGATTACCAATATCCGACACCAATACAGCAATTAGATCAAGCAACTAAATATACATTAAAACATAGAAATAAATTTAATATCGACTATAAACAAATTATATATGGCGGAGACTCTGCAGGTGCACAAATTGCCAGTCAATATGTGGCTTTACAAACAAATGACAAATTGCAACAGCAAATGCGAATGAAGCCAACTATTAAAAAAGATTATTTAAAAGCTGCCATTCTTTTTGGTGGGTTATATAATATGCAAACTGTGAGATCTACAGAATTTCCAAGAATTGATTTATTTATGACAAGTTATACGGGTACTAAAGAATGGGAAAAGAACTTTGCAAGAATTAATCAACTATCTACCGTTGATCAAGTAACAAAAGAGTATCCACCTACATTTTTAACAGTGGGAGATGCTGACCCATTTGATCCACAAAATAGAGAGTTTGATGAAGTCCTTAAAAAGCAAGGTGTTCAAACGACTACAACATTCTTTGATGGTACGCATGGT
>NZ_JAESLK010000118.1:0-797 GCF_017892585.1 Staphylococcus sp. GDY8P57P
ATGCTGCACTTGCAATTTTATTTGCTTGAATAATCATTGCACCATCGTGTAATGGCGTATTTGGTATAAACACATTCGTTAATAATTCTTGTGATATTTCTGAATTCATAGCAATACCAGTTTCAATATAATCCTGTAAACCTGTTTCCTTTTCAAAAACAATCAAAGCACCTATACGACGTTTAGCCATATATTGTACAGCTTTTGACACAGATGATATTAATTTATCTTCATCACTATTTAAATTCGTAGAATATCGTTTGAATAAACTGCCTCGACCAAGTTGTTCTAAGGCACGTCTGATTTCTGGCTGGAATATTACAATTAATGCTAATACACCCCATTGAATAACTAAATCAAATAAACGGGATGTTGCTGTTAAGTTAAGCATTTTACTCAATTGTTGGCCAATCACTATCACGACAATACCTTTTAATAGTTGAATGGCTTTGGTACCTTTAAAAACTGTAATGAGAAGATAAAGTACATACCATACGATGAGTAAATCGAGTACACTAGCAATAATTTTTACTGTACTCCAGTCGTCAAAAAAGTTGGATAAATCCATAACATCTCCTCCGGTTATCTGTTCCCATGTTACCTATTATACCAATCATAACACTAACTGTCATATTTAGTATTTATTTTCTACATCCGTTTGCTTTATTATTTATAATAACGTTTCTCCAAAGAAGCTGCCTACAAGCCCAACAGCTTGTTCAGCTGTATCATTATTATGATCTATTAATGGGTTAACTTCTACAAGATCCATTGAAGTTACTAAATTAGAATTATGT
>NZ_JAESLK010000119.1:0-647 GCF_017892585.1 Staphylococcus sp. GDY8P57P
TCAATTACGATAATGAGTCATTAGCATATCCTTATGGCCAAATAGATCAAGAAAAAGAGAAAAATTTGAAAAAAGCAGGTATAAAATATGGTTATGTGTTAGAGGAAAGACCTGTGGAACCTGGTGATGATAATTATTACATTCCACGAATACTTGTAAGTAATGATGCATTTCATCAAATAATTCAGAAGTGGGATGGATTTAAAAATGAACAAAAAAAAGACTGAGTTAATATATTTACGTGCGTTTATTTGTATACTTATTATTGTAACTCATTTGTTAACTCAAATGATGAACGGTATTGATGATACTGAAATAAACCAATTAAAACTTCTTTATTATGTTCAAAATATTGTTATCTTTGGTACACCGAGTTTTATTATCTTATCTCAATTATTAACAACTTTGAATTATGAGAAAATAACATTTAAATATTTATGGTCTAGATTTAAATATATCTTTATTCCTTATTTAACCCTCGGGTTATTTTACTGTTATACAGAATCGCTTAAATTAAATAGTCCATTTTTACATCAATTTTATGAAAACGTTGTTTTAGGATATTGGTATGGTTATTTTATTATAGTTATTTTACAATATTTTATACTAAGTTATTTTATATATAAAATTTCAAGTAAGATTTTTGA
>NZ_JAESLK010000012.1:0-4646 GCF_017892585.1 Staphylococcus sp. GDY8P57P
TAGTGGTTAGCTATATTTTTTACTTTGCAACAGAACCAAATAATTTTTGGTATAATTATAAATAATTAAGTAACTATCGTAAGATAAAATTAAATAAATATATACTAATAAACTAAAAAATAAAGGAAATTTTTAATGAAAACAAACTTTGATGAAAAAGTATCAGAAAACCTCATTCATCATACTATGACTGAAGTTTTAGATATTTTGTTGATTGATAGAACAACATCAACTAAAAAAAGACTAAAAATATTATTTGGGGAAATGATAACTACATTCATTTTGGAGCCGATAAGTACTCTGCACTTAGTCAAATAAAATCAGAACTACTTACTGGATATATGAAAGATTTGATTTTACCGCGTTCTATGAAAAATAAGCAATTACAAAAAAATAGAACAAAAAAAAATGGAGAAGTTTTCACACCAACGTGGATTGTTAAAAAGCAAAATGATCTTATTGAGCAAGAGTATAAAAATGACACTTTATTGGATTATATACAAAGAATATGGTTAGAAGTTACTGCTGGTGAAGCACCGTATATGGTTACTCGTTATGATATGGAAACTGGATATCCAATTGATTTGCATGAGAGAGTTGGTTTTCTCGATCGAAAGTTACAGCGTATTAATATGTCTATCAATGATAAAATAGAATGGCATAATTTAGTATTAATAGCATATAAATCTAGCTATGGTTTTGAATGGAATGGAGATTCGTTATTATTAGCACGAGAAAATTTAATTTATTCTTATCAAGAATATTATATAGATAAATGGAAAACCTTACCCTCAATAGATAATTTAAAAGAAATTGCCAACATCATTAGTTATAACGTTTTTCAAATGGATGGATTAACTTGTACTATACCGTTTTCTTCTATAGAACAAAAAAATGTCGAAATGCAACTTTCATTACAATTATTTGATGATGAAGAAAAACTAGACGATATAGAAAAAGTTGTTAAAAAAACTGGAAAGCGAGTAAAGATAATGGATTGGGAGAAGGAAAAATTAGTATATTTCGATGAAAGGATAAAATAATATGCCCACATTAGAAAAAACAAATTTTTATTTTTTGAAAGATGATATTAATTTTAATACATTTATAAATCCAACAAATAGAATAGAAAACCTCTATCGTGATGGGTACTATACACATGTTATTATACAAGCTCGACAAATTGCAGAAGCAGTTACATTTGAAATTTTAAATCATGAAATGATTAAAATTCCTAAACGTACAACATTTAATTCACTATTAAAAATTCTAAAAAATAAGAATATTCTTCCTACAAAAATTTTAAATATTCTTTATAATATAAAGTCTTATGGAAATATCTCAGCACATGATATAGAAAATGAGGTAGATGAATCACTCGCTATTGAAATATTAAGACAGACATTTACTATAGTTTCATGGCTTTATAAAAAATATGCTACAGATCCTAAAAGTGTTCCAAGATTTGAGACTCCTAAAAAAATATTTAATAATAACAGTCAATTAACTTATGAAACAAAAGCCGAGAGAAAAATGATATATGTTTGGACAGCTAAAAATGATAATGGCATGTGGCCAGCTTATATAGGATCTAAAAAAATTGGAGAAACTACAGTAGCTAACAATTTACGTGCAGATTGGTCTGATAATTCATCTTATTTAAAAGAGGCAGCCAATAAACGGGTTAAACAATATGCTAATACTGCGGGAGTTCCATATGATATGCAATGGGCAACATTAGCAATAAAAAACGATCAAAAAACATGGTTTCATGATTATGATGTTCATAACGTATTGAAAAGATCAGGTATTAAATTAAGTGAAAATTTAAAGGGACAAGAATGGTTTAAAACAGATTTAGAAACTGTGAAATTAGCAATTGAAGCAGTACGTAATGGACAATCCGCTTTATCTTCAGAGATAGATGATAAGTATAAAAAACTAGAAATAGAATTTAGACCTGAACAAAAAACTGCGATTTCAGAATCAAAAAAAGTGTTCAAAAAGAAAAACAAAATGCTCTGGAATGCTAAAATGCGATTTGGTAAGACACTGTCTGCTTTACAGCTTATTAAAGAGGAACAGTTTAATCATGTTTTAATCCTTACTCATAGGCCAATAGTTTCGGATTCTTGGTTTGAAGATTTTAAAAAATTGAATTTAGAAGCAAGTGGATATAAATATGGATCAAAATCTACACAGTACTCTATAAATGATCTTTTAAAGAACGAAAAATTTATTTATTTTGTTTCTATGCAAGATTTACGTGGCAGTTCACAAGTAGGTGGGAAACAAGGCGTTAAAAATGATGAAATTTTCTCACAACAATGGGATTTAGTGATTATTGATGAAGCTCATGAAGGTACGCAAACAGAGTTAGCAGAGCATGTTCAAAATGCTATTATTTCACCAACAACTAAAATATTAGAACTTTCTGGCACACCTTTTAATTTATTACAGAATTATGATGATGATCAAGTTTTCACTTGGGATTATTCCATGGAGCAAGCTGCAAAACTTCAGTGGGATATTGAAAACCCTAATATTCCAAATCCATATAGTAAGTTGCCAAAAGTAAATATGTTTACTTTCGATATGTTAGAGAAAAATAAATATTCAAGTAATAACAGTTTCAATTTCTCAGAATTTTTTAAGGTAAATGCTGAAACAAATGAGTTTGTCTATAAGAAAGATGTTATGAATTTTCTAAACGAAATTACAAAGAATTCTAAAACTAATTATCCTTTTTCAACTGAAGAATTCAGAAATAATCTTCGTCATTCACTTTGGTTACTTCCTAATATTAAATCCGCAAGAGCTTTGAAGTCACTAATGGAAAACCATCCCATATTCGGTAAAGAATACAAAATTATTAATATTGTCGATAATGACGATAATATAGCAAATGAAGCAGATCTTGATCGTGTTAGAACAGCTATAAGTGATAAACCGTGGGAAACGAAAACTATTACTCTAACCGTCCGCAAATTAACCACAGGCGTTAATATACCAGAGTGGACTGCTGTAATATTCTTAAATAATACCTCTAGTCCAACAAGTTATTTGCAAGCAGCTTTCAGAGCTCAAACACCTTATAGTGATAAAACTGGTGAGAAAATCAACTCATATGTTTTTGATTTTGCACCGGATCGCGCTTTAACAGTTATGGCACAGGCTAGTCAATTAAGAACGGCACCAGGTAAGAGGATAACTAGCAAACAAAAATCTGATATGAATAGGCTTTTGAATTTTTTACCTATTATTGGAGTAAGCGGTAATAAAATGAAAAAGTTTTCTGTTGATAGTATGCTAGGGCAATTAAAACGAGTTTATGCTCAAAAAGCAATTAATTCTGGATTTAGTGACGATAGTTTATATAGCGACGAATTACTTTTAAATATTACTGAAGAAGATATCAATGCTTTTTCAGACTTAAAATCTATTATTGGATCTACAACATCTGAGAAATTGCCTAAGGAAGTAAAGATTAATGATAATGGTCTTACTGAAGAAGAATATGATAAAGCAGAAGAGAGTAAGAATAAGAATAAGAAAGATCGTACTCCTGAAGAACAAGAAATTATTGATAAAATGAAACTTGCTCAAAAAAATAAAAGAGCAATGATAAGTATTTTAAGAGGTATTAGTATTCGTATTCCCCTAATGATATTCGGTATGAATGTTAATATAGAAGATGATATTAGTATAGATAACTTTATAGATTTGGTAGATGATGTTTCTTGGGAAGAGTTTATGCCAAGCGGAATAACAAAAGAGAAGTTTCAAAAATTTACTAAGTACTATGACTCTGATATTTTCATAGAAGCTGGTAAAAGAATAAGAAGTAAAGTCCAAGAATTAGATTCCCTAGAACCAATCGAAAGAGTACAAGAACTTTCTTATATTTTTGGTACATTTAAGAATCCAGATAAAGAAACAGTTTTGACTCCTTGGAGAGCTGTTAATCTACATCTTCATAGCACTATTGGAGGCTTATCTTTCTATGATAAAGCTTATAAGAAAAATATAATAGATGGAAATGCACAGTTTAATTGGTCATCTAATGAAATTTGGAAGAAAGATACAACATTCCTTGAGATAAATTCAAAAACTGGTTTGTACCCTTTATATATAGCTACAAGTTTATATTATAAAGAATTGATGAAACTAAATAATGATTATGCAGGTAAATTTGATACTATTGAATTAAATAATCTATGGAGTGAAATACTTAAAAAGAACATTTTTGTAATAGCAAAAACACCTATGGCTAAAAGTATTACACAACGCACTTTGTCTGGTTATAAAAACCTTCAGACTAATATAATTTTTATTGATTCATTATTACATGAGTTGAAAATACATAATCAAGAAAAGATTATTGAATCAATATTAAGGAGATTTAATATGAAAAAATTTGATGTTGTTGTTGGAAACCCTCCTTATCAACAAAATATTGAAGGCAGAAGTAATCAGCCATCTATATATAATTAAAATTATCATCTTTGCCTTTTATAGAAGGCATGGTTCTGTTGCAAAGTAAAAAAATATAGCTAACCACTAATTTATCATGTCAGTGTTCGCTTAACTTGCTAGCATGATGCTAATTTCGTGGCATGGCGAAAATCCGTAGATCTGAAGAGACC
>NZ_JAESLK010000120.1:0-657 GCF_017892585.1 Staphylococcus sp. GDY8P57P
GTGCAGAAATTTCACCATCTCTTACTAATTTATTCAATGCTAAGCCCATTTTCGCACGCTCTTCATAACCTAACCACGCAATACGTGACGGTAAACCTTGGAAGGCGATTTTTTCTTGCGCTAAATCTAACCAACGAATTAATTTTTCATTATCTGGGAAAATCTTTCTCATTTCTTCATCTGCACGCTCAATATCTTTCGGATCTCCACTTAATGCTGCAAAACGGAATGGGCCTTTACCTTCACAGAACAATGGACGAATATAAGCAGGCACAAATCCAGGGATCAAATGCATTTTCTAATCCATCATTAAATGCAACCTGTCTGATATTATTACCATAATCAAATGCAACAGCACCATTTTTCTGAAATTCAAGCATGAGTTCTACATGTTTTCTCATAGAATTTTGTGCTTCTTTAACATATTGTTTTGGATCTTTTTGGCGTATTGCTTTCGCTTCTTCTAACGAATACCCTTGAGGTACATAACCATTTAGCGGATCATGTGCACTTGTTTGGTCTGTCACAATATCAATTTTAAAACCTTTATCTAAGATTGCTTTATGTGTGTCAACCGCATTACCGACTAAACCAATTGATAGTGGTTCACCCTTTTCACGAGCTTCATCAGCCAAACGTAACGCTTCGTCTAATTCG
>NZ_JAESLK010000121.1:0-803 GCF_017892585.1 Staphylococcus sp. GDY8P57P
ATCTTTTAAAAATTTGAAGTTATCTTCATACAAAATATGTCCTTTAGTATAAGCAGTATAGCCTCGAAGGGTCGTTCCTATGTAATCAAAACCTAATTTATCAGCATATTGTGCTTCTTCAAGTGTAGAGATATCAGCCATAATTTCTATATTTGGTGCTTGCTGACGTATATAAGAAACAAGTTCTTGTAATGATTCTTCAGGACGTTCCTGCTTTGTAGCATCTAAGGCAATAACTTCACATTTACTTTCTAGTAATTCATCGACTTCTTTACGTGTTGCGGTGATAAAAACATCAGAATTTGCATAGTCTCTTTTGACAATACCGATGATAGGTAAATTCACCTCTTGTTTTATCGCCATAATGTCTTCTTTAGAGTTTGCTCTAATGCCAACAGCACCACCTTCATATGCAGCTAAAGCCATTTTTGACATGATAAAAGATGAATGTAACGGCTCATTTTCCAAGGCTTGACATGAGACAATTAATCCTTGTGGTAACATAATAATACACTCCGTAACTTTAGTAGATTTAATAAAATACTTTATTATCTAATAGATTTATATTTTTAATATAACACCAAGAAAATAATAATCAATATATTTCATTGTTATGAAAAACATTTTCATTTATACTATAGCTATGATTGGGATGGGAGGATAGATAATATGAAATTTGAAAATCGCGTGCAACGTTACCATCATTTATTTACTAAAACAGATAAACAAATCGTAGCGTATATTCAAAACAATGACTTTGACGACACATTTTCAACAATTAATTCATTAGCATATGCGATTGG
>NZ_JAESLK010000122.1:0-1405 GCF_017892585.1 Staphylococcus sp. GDY8P57P
CATTATGCTATTAATTGGCTGGATTGAGTTCGGTATTGTACTGGACTTCGTCCAGCCAATTTTAATTTCAAACGTTCATTGTTATACCAATAGATGTAATCCTCAATTCTTCTTTTTAATGTTTCATAGTTAACAAGTTCTTCTCCATGATACATTTCCTGCTTCATGATGCCAAAGAAATTCTCCATAGAAGCATTATCCGCACACGTCGCTTTACGTGACATACTTTGATAAATCCTTTGTTCCGATAATCTTCTAATCCATGCATTATGCTGATAATGCCAACCTTGATCAGAATGTATCGTCGTACGATATGGTGCTTCATGCTTAATGATTGTAACTGCTTTATCCAATGTTTGAAGTACTAAGTCTAATGTTGGTCTTCTGGATATACCATAAGAAATGATTTCCCCATTGTATAAATCCATAATAGGGCTGAGATATAATTTTTGTTCTTCAGCACATTTAAATTCAGTGATATCTGTCACTAATTTTTGAAGTCGAATAGATGTATGGAATCTACGATTCAAGCGATTTTCAGCCACTTTACCAACTGTACCTTTGTATGATTGATAGCGTGATTTACGTGTGAATTTTTGACATTTTAATCCTAGTTCTCGCATAATTCGTTGTACTTTCTTATGGTTAATGAGATAACCTTGATTTCTCAAAGCTAAATATATACGACGATAGCCATATTTACCGTTGTGTTTTTGAAAAAGTTCAATGATCTTTTTCTTCCAACCTTTATCTAAATCTTCCTTTTGTAATTGTTTGGCATGGTAATGATAGGTTGCTTCTGGTATACCAACCTTTACTAAGATATCTTTTAATTTGAATCCTTCTTCTTTGAGTTCGAATGCCACTGCTGCTTGTGCTTTTCTAGAAAGGCACTCGGATTCTCTCGAAAAGCGTTCAACTTTTTTAAATAAGCATTCTCTAATCGAAGATTTTCATTTTCTAGCTCTAACTCTTTTTCTCGTGATAGGTTTTGATTAGATTTCTTCTGTTTCTTCTTTTTCATGGGAGGTCGTCCTTTCGGCTTTTCGAGTCCTTCCACTCCTTCTTTGTCATATATCTTTTTCCATCGCACAATAATAGATGGGGTATTTAGGCCAAATTTAATCGCTGTATCTTGGAAGGAATCGCCTGTTCTTTTCATATAGTTTAATACATTTATTTTGAATGTAACAGAATAAACTGTCTTTTTCTGTTTCTTTTTAATGCCATCTACACCGAATGATTGAAAGGCTTTTACCCATGTTCGTATAATAATTTTATCAGGTATATTATATTTTTTAGCTAATTTTCGATAACCATAATGGCCATCTAGATAATCTCTTACAACCTTCAACTTAAATTCATCACTATATTTTGTCATATTAAAACACCCCTAAAGTTAGTT
>NZ_JAESLK010000123.1:0-638 GCF_017892585.1 Staphylococcus sp. GDY8P57P
TTCCTTCGTTAACACGGTGTGTAACAGGTCAATCGCAGGTGTCGTTTCCTGGAATGCTACGTCTTCTTCGACCAACTCACGGATGCCAGGAAGACGTAATTCTTTGCACAGGTCGATGACGCTTTGCTTTTTATCCATGTTCAAGCACTCCTTCATCGACTTGATTGAACATCGCTGAAAAGGCCTTAATGTTTTGAAGCGCCTGTTCGACCGTCTCGTCTGGATGCAGCGGTACCGCAGGTACCAGATCTGTTTGTTCGCTCAGAAAGATTAGCTTTTCGGTCGTGATGTCGCCGAGACCTTTTGTCTCAATCTGTCGGACGGCAGCCATCACGTTATCCCACTGATTTTTCTCACGTACATAAAGGAGTAGCTCTAGAAAATCTTTCTCTTTTCCGATATAATGGTTTTCGAAGAGTTTTTTAATTTGATTTGGTGCTTGGCTCAAACATTCACTTTGAGCTAAAGCGCCTTTTTTCTTTGTGAAAGTTTTTATGTAATGATAGAGATCCATTTCCCATTGATGAACACCCCAATTTCTCCGATGTTCTGCGACGAATTCCCCTTCAATAAAGAGACGGACTGAATCCGCACTTACCTTTGCACGAATCCATGCGCCTACATGACCTTCAGGTACG
>NZ_JAESLK010000124.1:0-853 GCF_017892585.1 Staphylococcus sp. GDY8P57P
GGTAAAAAAAGAACGAAGTCGAGATCAGGGAATGAGTTTATAAAATAAAAAAAGCACCTGAAAAGGTGTCTTTTTTTGATGGTTTTGAACTTGTTCTTTCTTATCTTGATACTTATAGAAATAACAAGTTTTTTTTTATAAGGCTATTTATGTCATTTAAACCCTTGTGGTTACTGGTTTTATGCGTTTAAAAATGAGTGGAAAATGGTTGAATATAAAAAACCCCTATGTTAAAGTTAAAAGTGACTAAACAATCAACTCAATACATAGGGGGTTTTTTATTATCATGTGTAATAATAATAGCATTCAATCAATCGAAAAATCAAGTGTATTAATCGACAAAACGAAAAGTGGTAAAGTTCGCCCTTGGCGAGAGAAAAAAATTTCGAACGTTGGTTATTGGGAATTATTGCATATACTAGAATTTAAAAAAGCTGAACGTGTGAAAGATTGTGCAGAGATTTTGGAATACAAAGTGGACGTAGAAACGAGTGAAATTAATTTATATCGTGTTTGGTTTTGTAAATCTCGTTTATGTCCAATGTGCAATTGGAGAAGAGCAATGAAACATGGAATTCAATCGAAAAAAGTTGTTACTGAAGTGATTCGACAAAAGCCAACAGTTCGGTGGTTATTTTTGACACTTTCAGTTAAAAATGTTTATGACGGTGAAGAATTAAATCAAAGTTTATCAGATATGGCGAAAGGTTTTAATCGCATGATGAAATATAAAAAAATCACTAAAAATTTAGTTGGTTTTATGCGTGCGACAGAAGTAACTGTAAACGAAATTGATAATTCATATAATCAACATATGCATGTGTTGCTGGCAGTAGAGCCGACTTATTTTAAG
>NZ_JAESLK010000125.1:0-449 GCF_017892585.1 Staphylococcus sp. GDY8P57P
TACCATGTATTGTAAGTTGATGTGTTCCTAGCCAGCTACTTTGTAATACTTTGACAACAATTAACGGTAATATAGATAACAATATTGCACTTACATATAACTTGAAGTTATTCGTTTTCTTTACGAGCGTGTTATAAGTTCTAATCAAAACAACTTGGTAACATACGTACAATGCAAAGAAAATAAGTTGATAACTCAAATATTGATTATCGAATAAATTTTTACTATCATCCGAAAATATTAAAACAAGCATAATTAAGGTTATTAACCTATTGTATATAAGACTTTTCTTACCGATTAATCCTAAAATAATTACGGGCAACATTAAGATTAAACAGATGTAGAAATAAGTAAAATCGCCATATGGTGTCATGAATTTAACCTCTCTAATACTTTGTTGCGATCTAATTTACCGTTAGCCGTTAAAGGTAGCTGTTTAGCATAACTGA
>NZ_JAESLK010000126.1:0-722 GCF_017892585.1 Staphylococcus sp. GDY8P57P
GATATTAAACATCCAATAATTGAGTTGATATACATATGCCCTAACATCTTCATATATAGCATCCATAATAGCCGCTTCAAATATAGGTTCACTTGCAGCAAATAATAATTGAAAAACAAAAATAGCAATACAAAATATAACTAAACCAGTACCGTCCATAGTAACCGTAATACTTAGAATAATTAGGCAAATTGCATATAAAAAGTGAATATAATTCACCGTTTTCTTCCTATTATAATTATCACCTAAATATCCACCAAAAAAAGACACTATAAAACTCACTATAATATTTATAATTAAAAATGTCCCTGCAAAAACTGCGTTCACCTTGCTCGTTAAATAAAGTGCTATAAAAGGCATGATGGCTTGACTTGCTATAATCAAGATAAAATCTGCAATCATTCGTGTTTTCAAAGTTGTTGACAAAGTTGAAAAGCGTTTCATCTTGACTGCCTCCTTTTGAAGTAAATATAAAGCACATTATACACTAGATGCACACTATAAATATACAATATATCAAATTTAATTATGTATTTTACTANNTCACTCCGTATCTGTTAAATAATTTCAGCCAAAATAAATAAGGCTGGACAAATGAATTGTCTCAGCCTTTTATCATTACATATGATTTAGTCGTTAAATTTTTTCAAAACAAGGACGGCATTATGGCCACCAAATCCTAAACTATTACTCATAGCGTAAGTAATATCTAAATCTTCAGC
>NZ_JAESLK010000127.1:0-823 GCF_017892585.1 Staphylococcus sp. GDY8P57P
TAGCTCACGCTATGCCGACATTCGTCTGCAAGTTTAGTTAAGGGTTCTTCTCAACATCAATAAATTTTCTCGGCATAAATGCGTGCTTTAATTATGTTATAATTAAGCAAATTGAGTAGGAAAAATATAGTACTCAAAAATTAAATTAATTAGCATTTCTTTTTAACTATCACTTGATATCTATTACTTTTCTTTGATTATTCTCAGTTTTCGGTAAATCTACAGATAAAATACCATCTTCAAATTTAGCTTCAATATTATCTTCATCTATATTATTAAGTGAATACATTCTCTTCACATTACTATAAGATCTTTCTTTTTGAATGACTTTACCTTCATCATCTTTTTCTTCATTTACCTGATTATTTTCAGCAGAAATTATTAGCGTCCCATTTTCATAAGAAATATCTATTTGGTCTTTTGAAAAGCCTGGAAGCTCAGCTGTTAATTCATATCTATCTTCTTTTTCATTAATATCCGTTTTTATAGTTTTTTGGTCAGGTAAATTACTAAAAAATTGTCTTCCAAAATCTCTAAACAATTCACTAGCAGTCATATCAAAATAATCTTTTCCAAATGGTTTTAAACCATAACTCATAACGATCACTCCTTATAATATTTAACCTATTTTTTGATTAATATTTTTGACATAATCCAAATCATTTAAATACTCTTCCCAATTACTATTAACTTCAAATTCGATAAAAGGACAAAACTCAAATAAACCATCAAAATTAGACATATTCTTAAAAGGAATTAGTTTTTTTGAATTTTTATCTAAATTCATATCAACCCCTCCCTACAAAGGATATAACTATTTTCA
>NZ_JAESLK010000128.1:0-208 GCF_017892585.1 Staphylococcus sp. GDY8P57P
CTCCTTTCTCGTAATCTTCGCCTAACTTATTGCCACGTACTTTTTTATTTTCTTCTATGTGCAAATACGTGATTGTTTTATTCGTTACACGAGCAACTTCAACCCCTTTAGTTTCTAAACGCTGCTTAAAATCATCAAAATCTGTTGCTTGTTCTTTGGTTTCTTCAATTGCCATTCTTACTTGGTTTTTCCATGAAGCTTTATCATT
>NZ_JAESLK010000128.1:380-530 GCF_017892585.1 Staphylococcus sp. GDY8P57P
AAATCAATTGAATTAATCACAATATGATTATGAACATGGTCTGTATCGTTATGTGTATATACGGCAACTTGATGATTAGGTGCTATCTTTTCTGCTAATTCTAACCCTAGTTGATTACATTGTTCTGGTGTTACTTCGTTAGGCTTAAAA
>NZ_JAESLK010000129.1:0-566 GCF_017892585.1 Staphylococcus sp. GDY8P57P
AATATCTTGAAGTTCGTTCCATGGGCAAAACATCAGAAGCGATTGGAAAATTAATGGGATTAGCTCCTAAGAAAGCTATTGTCGTAAGAGATGGGAAAGAAGTAGAAATTTCTGTTGATGAAGTTTCAGTAGATGATATCGTCATTGTTAAACCGGGTGAAAAAATACCAGTTGACGGTGTGATATTAGAAGGCGTCACGTCTATTGATGAATCCATGCTGACAGGTGAAAGTATTCCTGTAGAAAAAAGTGCGGGTGCCAATGTCATAGGAGCAAGCATCAATAAAAATGGCACAATCCGATATCAGGCAACTAAAGTTGGAAAAGATACAGCACTATCACAAATAATTAAGTTAGTGGAAGATGCACAAGGATCTAAAGCACCAATTGCTAAAATAGCGGATATTATTTCTGGATATTTTGTTCCAATTGTTATAGGTATTGCTAGTATTTCCGGTTTAGCATGGTATTTTGGAGGGGGACAAACGGGAATCTTCGCTTTAACGATTACTATTTCCGTTTTGGTTATTGCTTGCCCATGTGCGCTTGGCCTTGCAACTCCAACA
>NZ_JAESLK010000013.1:0-5084 GCF_017892585.1 Staphylococcus sp. GDY8P57P
TAAAACTTTGCAACAGAACCAAGTAGCGAAAGAAAAAGGAGTATACAAAGGACGACCTGTACTTTATTCACCAAATGCAAAAGATTCTCAAAAACGTTTAGTTTATTACTGAGTTATAGAAATGTTAGACAAATGTTTTTCAATTAGCAATATAGTTACGGAAGTAGATGTTACTAGACAAACTATATAGAGTATTAAAAATAATCAAATAAACTCATAATTTTAAAATTTACTACTCTATTTTGCTCAAAATAGAGATAAAACTGACAAATTTACTCTTTTGTGTTATTTTGGTATAGATTAATATAAGAGGAGGATAAAAATGATGGAAATGGTGTTTACCCTTTATAAAACAATTAAAGTTTCAGACTATCTCAAAGTTGAGGGACAAGTATGTACTTTTTTAAACAGAATACCAAAATCCAGACTTTTTACTATAATCCTTACGTAAAAAAGTAAAATATTGATTTATGTAACAAAAGTCTGATCTTAAGATTAAGCTTTTTTATTTGGATAATTGAGAGGTGAAATTGATGGTTAAAGCAGTCGATTTAGCCTTCTAAAATGAGCATTTAAATTTTAGGAGGCTGTAAAATGAATCATCAAAATGAAAAAAATATAGCATCAAATGTGTTGTTAATTAGTATCTTAGGCTTGTCTGTTTTAGTGGGTTCAGTTACTGCAGATATGGTTAATCCTGTTCTCGGTGTGATTGGAAAAGAATTAGGTGGGTCTGAGGCGCAAGTTAGTTGGGTCGTAAGTGGTGTTGCCTTAGTTCTATCTATAGCAATTCCCTTTTATGGACGTTTATCTGATTTTTTAAATATTAAAAAACTCTTTACTAACGGATTACTAATATTAACTATAGGAAGTTTAATATGTATATTCGCGCCCAATTTAATTATTTTAGTATTGGGTAGAATGTTTCAAGGAGCTGGCATGGCAGCCATACCTGTGCTATCTATTGTTATAATATCTAAAATTTTTCCGCCTGGACAGAGAGGAAGAATTTTAGGTATTATTGCTGGTTGTATTGGCGTTGGCACTGCAGGAGGCCCAATATTTGGCGGCGTTGTAGGACAATTATTAGGTTGGCAATCATTATTTTGGGTCACTTTTGTTCTGGGTTTAATTATAGTTCTAGGTGTTCAAATATCAATGCCTAAAATAGAATCACCAGATAATAACAGTCATCAAAATTTTGATGTTTTAGGTGGACTATTATTAGGATTAACCGTAGGTGGTTTTTTACTTGGTATTACGCTTTCAGAAATGTATGGTTTGATTTCTATACAAACAACCACAAGTTTTTCTATATCTATGATAGCTTTAATAGTGTTAATATATCGCGTGATTAATGTTAAAAATCCTTTTATCCCTCCAGTTATATTGAAGAACCGTTTATATGTAAGCTCAATTTTCATTGTATTTCTTTCAATGTTTGCTTATGTCTCTATGCTTGTTTTTATTCCATTATTAGTTGTTGAGGTTAATGGGTTAAGTACTGGACAGGCAGGCTTAATATTACTTTCTGGTGGTGTCGCTGTTGCAATCCTTTCACCAATAGTGGGAAGATTATCTGACAAAGTGCATCCTAAAATACTATTATTAGTTGGACTAATTATTATGGGCTTATCTTCTTTATATATGAGCTTCGTAGCAGGCGCATCACCTGTATTATTATCTATCGGGAGTTTAGGGATAGGTATCGCTTTTGCATTTATTAACTCTCCAGTGAATAATGTTGCAGTACTTGCTTTACCTAAAGAACAAGTTGGTGTAGGTACGGGGTTGTTTCAAGGTGCAATGTATCTTGGGGCAGGAACAGGTGCCTCACTAATAGGGGCTTTATTGTCAATGAGACATGGGGTTAAAGCATCTTTTAATCCTTTTTATACTTTAACTGCCCCGCACTATTCTGATATATTTTTAACCATTACGTGCATCGTGTTAGTTGCTTTAATTGTTACTTTAAATATAAGTAGTAGGGATTTAAAGCAATAAAACCTTTTTATTACACAGATATACATCTGTTTTTAAATATTATTCAGAAACTAAATTGTTAATAGCAAGAACAACTAAATAATTTTAAAAAACAGGGCTTATTAACAAGCCCTGTTTTGCATTTTAGCCAAGAAAATAACCAGTTTCTGTACACTATCTAACTATCACTTTTTTCAATTCATAATATTGTATAGCATTCCATACGTTTCATTTTCTCATTTATTAAGTAAAATCATTCTAATTTAGCAAGTAAAGTCACAACGGTCTTAGAATGCGCCTCTCAAACGTCAAAATACAAAAAAGCGCCTATAAATAGGCGCTTTTACGATTATCTTAAAAAGTAATCAAAGCTTTTGAAAAAGAGAATCAAGTTTAGCAACAATTCGCTTTTGTTCCTCAAAGGGAGGCAAAGGAATAAGCAGGTTAGTCATTGATGTTTTATTTAATGTTTTGCCCTTGATTGCATTATTGAATTTTCCAGCGTTGCTTATGAGAGGTAAAAACGTAAATAAATAATTCCTGGTAACATTTTGGTCATTCATATAAGGATAGATGTCAATAATCGCTTCGTTATGAACGGCATCCGTTTTTAATATTCCAACCTTTCCAATTGACAATTTAAAACTCATTAACAGAGTGCCCTTGGGTACAAGCTTATTTTTAAAAACATCTTTAAAAGCTTCGTTAGTAATTTTTTCCTTTGTTTTTGACAAAGATGGGGATTTCATGTCAGCAATAGAAATCCAAGGAATCTGGCCGTTAATCCAATACTCTGTTACAGTTCTTTTAGGTGTTTTTCCTAAATTAAAATGAACCAAATCTCCAAATCTAGTCCATTCCCAACTTTCAGGTATTTCAAACGGGATTTCTTCTTGAGTAATTTCGGGTAATTTCTTAGTTTTTTTTATTTTCTTTTCTTTAATTAATTTAGCCTTTTCAATTTCTATTTTCTGTAGCAATTCACTAGCAGGCACATCTGTAGGATATTGTTTAACCAACTTGCCTTCCATGGCGTATTGCAAAATTGATGCTTTTAATTGTTCAGGAGTCATCAATTATCCCCCTCTAATAATTTTTTGAGCGCATCTAAAGTGGTATCAATCTGATCATTTAACTCAGCACGCTCCTCGATGTATCTTTCCATCAATTCAAATGGTGGCAATATTTCTTCGTTTTCAGTTGGAAAACCGCATAAATCAAAATTATAGTTGTTATCCTCTAGTTCTTTGACTGTGTATGCTTTGGCTTTAAAATTATCTCCCTCTTTGATTTCTTGACGATCATTCCACCATTTTCGGACAGGATCAAAGTGTGCTAACTTCATTGGCCTAGTTTTTGAAAAATGTTTATAACCATCAGGCATGTCTAGTCGATAAAACCAGGTTTCTTTGGTTGTTTTTGTTTGATCAAAAAATAAAATATTAGTTGCAATGGATGTATATGGTGAAAAAATGCTGCCAGGTAAACGAATAATCGTATGGAGATTAAACTCATGTAATAAACGTTTTTTAATGTTTAGCTTTGACCCGTCATTGCCAAACAAGAAACCGTCAGGAAGAATAATACCGACCCGTCCATTTTCTTTTAACCTGTACATTATTAACGCCAAGAATAAATCTGCAGTTTCACTGCTTTGCAGATCAGTTGGAAAGTTTTGTTTAATGATAGGTAATTCAGAACCACCAAAGGGTGGATTCATCATGATTACATCAAACTTTTCGTTTTCACTGTACTCTGTGACCTGTTTTTCGAGAGAATTGCCATGGATAATATCTGGATTGTCGACATCATGTAATAGTAAATTTGTAACTGCTAAAATATATGGCTGCCCTTTTTTTTCAATCCCAAACACTGCTTGATTATACTTTTTTCGATCATTAACAGTTTTTACCTGCTGGCTAAGAATATTTAAGGTACTAGTCAAGAAGCCACCAGTCCCACAAGCTAAGTCGGCCATTTTTTCGCTTAATTTTGGCTGTAATTTTTCGGCGATAAAATCAGTGAGAGCACGTGGCGTATAAAATTCACCGGAATTCCCAGCACTTTGTAATCCTTTTAAAATTCCCTCATAAATATCATTAAAAAAATGTCGATCCTTGGGGTCGGTAAAATCAATTTGATCCACAACATTGATAACTTGACGTAACAAGATACCATTTTTCATGTAATTATTAGCATCAATAAACGCGTCTTTAACAATTGCATGACTAATGGGAGTTTCTGGAGTAACAACAATCCTTTTCAAACCAGGCAAAAGTTCGTTGTTAACAAAATTTAATAATTCGTCACCTGTTAAATTTTGTCCATCCTTTTCGTCTCTAGCCCATTCGCGCCAATGTAGCCCTGTTGGAATAATTGAGATATAGTTATCTCTTTCAAGATTCCAAACCACTTCACGATCATCATAAACTTTCAAAAAAAGAATCCATGAAAGTTGTTCAATTCTTTGAGCATCACCGTTAATCCCGGGATCATTACGCATAATATCTTGAATTTTTTTTACAAATTGAGTATTTGCCATTTTTGCTTTTACCACCGTTAGTTATAAATTTTTTCTTTTAATTCAAAAACTGCATCTTGGTACTGTTCTTTACCCCCAAAAAGATTAACAATGATTTTAAATGGGCCACCATATCTTTCAAATTCTGGCAAGCTTAATACCTGATTGTTTTCAAGTTCTTGTATGCCATCATTTTGGTACATGGTCAGTAATGTTTCTAGTATCTCTCTAGCAGCACCCTGATATTTATCTAGAAGGCCAGATTTTTTAAGATGTGCCACGCGTTCAGATTTACTTAATGGTTTCTGGTTATACGCCAAGTACACAATTAAATCAAAGGGATCCATATCAGTTAATTTTTCGTCATTAATGATTTCTTGGTAAAAGATGCCATTTTGTTCCATTTTACCCAATAATTTTTGTTTATTACCATTTGTGTGCCATGCTTCAAGAAATTTATCTAGGGTTGCATACTGTCCTAGAATATTCTTTTTAGGGTTCTGTTGCAAAGTTGAATTTATAGTATAATTTTAACAAAAAGGAGTCTTCTGTATGGACTATTTCAGATATAAACAATTTA
>NZ_JAESLK010000130.1:0-516 GCF_017892585.1 Staphylococcus sp. GDY8P57P
AATAGCGTCTTTACTTTCATGAGTTAAATACTTATACATGCTTTCAATATTATCTATTATTTCTATATGAGAAACTGAACTATTACCTAAATGACGCTTAACTTTATTTCTAACACTTTCTATCGTCACAGGATTTTTAGCAATATAAATAACGTGATAATGAGGTTTTTTATAAACTATACCACCATTATCAATTATCTTTTTATCTTCAGTTAACATGCTTTCATATTGAAGTTCACTGACATCACTATCATGTAAAGGACTAACTGCCATTGGCACACCAATCTTTTCCATACATTCTTCCCAATTATCAGGCATGCTTTCAGGGTATAAAATAAACATAAAGTTTCTTGCTTTTGTCTTTTTCTTATCCATAATGTATAATTTTGTTGAACATAAACCATACCTATTTTATCGAGCGTTCTACTGCCAATTGAACGCTCTTTTTTATGTTCAATTTCCTCCTTTCTGATAATTTTCTAATGCTACTGTTATAACAGCTGATTTCGATAATCC
>NZ_JAESLK010000131.1:0-269 GCF_017892585.1 Staphylococcus sp. GDY8P57P
TATGTCCTAGCATAATACTGTTGGCGTTACTGAGCATCGCTGTTTTGAATGTTTCTCTGGGGTGAATCACTGTTTAGTTAATAGAACCTATCGATAGTGTTTGAATATGTGTAGTTTCGTTTTTACTATTCATACATATAAGTATGAGATGTTCTCGATCACTGTTTCCAATGAATGAACGCATAATTTCTGTCGCATCCCCAGGGTTTGAAATACGATTTTTTAGGTAATTTAATGTATCTGTTTTTATCATTTGTAGTGAAACAATA
>NZ_JAESLK010000131.1:339-708 GCF_017892585.1 Staphylococcus sp. GDY8P57P
TTACTGGGTTCATGAGTTGTTTCACTTTCGTCTTATGTGGTTTCAACATCTCTAATACTTCATTGACACGTGCTTCAACAACGGGCTTTTTAGCGTAAGCACCCCAGGCTAATATTACTTCATCCGATTCTTTCACTGCCTTCATAATTTGAATATCTGTATGATTATCATAGGCATTTTCTAAATGTTTGAGATTGATAGGCGTTGTAATATTAGAGTATAGATTCACAAAATTGATTGAGCCAAATGCATCCATTTCTGAAACTTTGTTCATAATGAGTTGAGTTGTTAGGTCAATATTGAGAATGCCATCATAATGCGGATACATTGTGATGATTGTAAGTGTTTGTTTTTCACTGTCCCATGTCT
>NZ_JAESLK010000132.1:0-1152 GCF_017892585.1 Staphylococcus sp. GDY8P57P
TAATAATCTAATTTTTTTTACCCCACCCATTGTTTGGTTGTAACCACCAATTGCTATACCAGTGTAGCCATTGTTTTTAATAATGTTTTTCTTTACTAAAATATTTACAGCATTTTTATTCTTATGTTCGCTAGCTATTTCAATTCCTATATCATTATTAGCGGATATGTTATCAGACATTACTATATTTTCTCCACCGTCAATATATATTCCAGCAGCAGATTGATCACCATTATAAGAGGGATTATGTTTACTTGTATTGTTTTGAACACTATTATTCGAGATTGTTCCATTCCTTGCTTTGTCTAATTTATCATTAGATTCAATACCCTCATAACCAATGATATCTATACCAATATTGTTGTTATCAAAAATCTGATTGTTTGATACTTTGAAGTTATTAATATGTCCATTTAAAACTAAAGCTTCACTATTACCCAATTTTAAATTATATAGTTTATTTTTTACTATTTGAATGTTAGATATTCCTTTACCATAAGCAGAAATACCATGACTATTGCCTTCTTTATAGTCTGTTTCAATGTCATGAATTATATTATTTTTAATTATTATAGACTTAGAGTGTCCATCTATATTTATAGCAGTTGGTGTTTGTTCTGAATTAGTGGCTTTTAAATTAGATAAATTTAAACCTGATATATTTATATAGTTAGAATTACGAATATTTATTATTTTTTCAGATCTATCAATATTACCAATTAATTTTGTTTTTCCGTACATACCTGTTACTTTTATAGGTAAAAAAGAAAATCCATTTTTATTTATATGTAAGGTTTCTTTATATATTCCAGGCTTGATTTTTATTGTTGTCCCAGGTAAAGCCATATTAATAGCTTTATTAATGCTTTTTATAGGTTTATTATTTGTTCCTGGATAATGATTTTTACCTGTATTTGAAACATAAATAACTTTAGAATTTAAATAAGTAAATATAGTGAAAAGAAATACTATGATTATAAGCAGCGTAATTAATTTTAATTGTTTCATGATTTTTACATTTACTTTGTTAAAAGTAATTCTCCTTTTTAATGAATAATATAAATGTAACTCTGTATACTTGTAATATTTATATTACTAAAAGATAATTTTTTCTCTTAGATAATGTACTATAACTTTACACTATTAAAGAAT
>NZ_JAESLK010000133.1:0-1148 GCF_017892585.1 Staphylococcus sp. GDY8P57P
AACGATTTATTGCCTGTTTTTTTAACTTTTAAATTTGATGGTAAATTTTTTAAGTGATAGTGAATTGTTTGTTTAGAAACATTTAAACTTTCAGAAACTTCTTTTACCGTTTTCATCAAATAACACGTCCTACTTTATTTGTTCGCCCTATAGTTTCCATTTATATTCATTTTTTCTAAAAACGCTTCTTTTTGTTGTTCTGTAAATTCAGTTGTTTTGGGTTTGATAGGTTCATACTTTTTATTTTCTAACCATTCTGGCGTCATCTCACGATTTATATTTTGTGTTTTCTTACCTATATTCGCCATTTCAGGTTGTCGCTTTGAATGAATGCGTTTCTCAGGCTCAAAAGTGAATTCTAACCACTCAATTTTACGACCTTTTTTAGCTTTAACTTTATTTATATTTAGCCCCTTAAAAATTGAGCTTAATTCATTAATTATTGGCGTAAAAATATTTTTATTTAAATCGGTCATACGATAAGATTTAGGAACATCTAAACGTTCTCTAAAATCTTCAACACTAATTTTTAAATAACCAGTACTTTTATATTGTTTCAGTAGTCGAAACATGTTTTTAGCGTATGTTGATTTGAGATAAGTCATTTCTTGTAGTTCAAATTTAGTAAAATCAGCTGTAATAGAGTTGAGTATATGCTTCAAATCACTATTAATACTAATTGCTAGCTGTTGTTCTTCAACATCCACTTCGTACGATGTAAATAAAACAAACTTTTTAAATGATTTTCCATTACGTTCTGTATAAGTTAAATTCAACATCTTATCGTATACATGCTCTAAATCTTTCACAAAACGATCTTGTGAGCGAGAATAGTAATTACTAAGATGTTTTAATTCATCAAAATATATTTCTAGTCTACGTGTGTCCTGTTCTTTGAGCTTATTACATAGAGTAAAAAACAAATCTACTTCTGTACTTGTAAATTTTCTTAAAGGTACTAAATTCATTTCGTTTCGATACACAACAGTTTCTCCAGTCATGTTATAATCACTCCTAGTAGAATAAAATAAATTTGAAAAGGAGTACAATTCCCAGTTGTACTCCTTTTTTATTTCTTAAAGTCACTCTAAACCTCTGATAATACAATGTCAAGAGATTAAAGGAGTGACTTTTTTAAAACTACTCCT
>NZ_JAESLK010000134.1:0-776 GCF_017892585.1 Staphylococcus sp. GDY8P57P
ACTGAGAAGATCAGCCAAATGTACTACTTTCCGAGCAACCCTTAAAAGGGTTGTTTTATTTTTTCTTCTTTCGAGTTTCTTCCCCAGTAAAAGGATCTATGTACTCTATCATTGTTAACTGTTCTGCTACTATATCCTCTTGTAATTGATTTCTTATATAATTTTCTATCACTTTTTTATTTCTACCAACTGTATCCACATAAAATCCTTTACACCAAAATTTTCTGTTACCATATCTAAATTTTAAATGGGCATGTCTATCAAAAATCATTAAGCTACTCTTCCCTTTTAAATAACCTACAAATTGAGAGACACTTAACTTTGGTGGAATACTAACTAACATATGAATATGATCTTTACATGCTTCAGCTTCTATTATTTCTACACCTTTTCTTTCACACAATTGTCTTAAAATAATACCAATATCTCTTTTTATTTTCCCATAAATAATTTGTCTACGATATTTTGGTGCAAACACAATGTGGTACTTACAATTCCATTTTGTATGTGCTAAACTGTTTGTGTCTGATGACATTTAATGCATCTCCTCGTGTTGTTAATTTTGGTTGGCTGACCAAATATTATTCTAGCACGTAGAGATGCAATTTTTAATACAACGGTAAAACCATACTGTACCATACGCATAGCGTATGGTTTTAATTACACAAAAAAACACTCAAAGCCTATGCTTTGAGGGTTAATAGCAATTAGTATTGCTTCATATATTGATCTCTTTCCCATTCTGATACGTCTGTTCTGTAATAATCCCACTCTAA
>NZ_JAESLK010000135.1:0-982 GCF_017892585.1 Staphylococcus sp. GDY8P57P
TTCAATACTATCTACTTTGAAATTATCAAAGTAATGCTCAATTAAATATTTCATTGCCTTAACATTTGTGGCATTATCATCATATCTATATTCCATTAAATAACAATCTTCTTTTTTGCCCTCGTGTAATTCATGTTCTGGCAAATCTTCAATAATTCTAAAACCAGATTTTTGGTATGCCCTTATTGCTCTTGGATTATTTTTATGAGGGTCTAAAATAACTGCATTAGCATTTCTTTCTTTTTTCAAAAATTCAAAAATCAATTTAATATATCTTGTACCAATTCCTTTACTCCAATAATTTGGCTCTCCTATAAATTGATCCATACCATAGACTATCTCATCAGTTTTTGGATAATGATAATCAGTATATAACTCATCATACATTTTATATATTTGTCCATATCCAATAGGAACATTGTTATATTCAATAATTACTCTAAAAACTTCATCTTCCCAAGGCTCTGTATAATGTTTTTTTAATGATTCTAATGTATATTTTTTATCTCTACCACCATAAAATTCTAATACTCTTTCATCAGTTAACCATTTTAACATCAAAGGAAAATCATCATCTATTAAAGTTCTTATACATATTTCATTTTCAACTATATTCATTTATTTATCACCTTTTTCATAATCATATACATATACTATTTCATCTTTATAATCATTTTTACCACCTAATTTTTCATATACATGGCAAGCTGTTTTAGCAGATTTGTGTTTCTTGGAATTTATTGGGCACTTTGAATTGGCTACCTAAAATGAAATCGCTAAAACCTTCAATAACTTCAATAGCCCATTTCCCTAAATGTGTTAAGGGGAAATGGGCTTTCTTCTAGTATTGTTGGCATGATCGCAGAAGTGTTTTATGCTCTTAAATAATACTTTTTAATATATTGCAAATACTCATTAGCACTTTTCTGTATCTCTTCGCCCTTCATATCCGAATTAGCACCGTAAAGTACAAACTCTGGTA
>NZ_JAESLK010000136.1:0-550 GCF_017892585.1 Staphylococcus sp. GDY8P57P
AGGAAGAGATATAATGATTCAAGTCAAAGCGCCAGGAAAGCTGTATATTGCTGGAGAATATGCAGTAACAGAGCCTGGATATAAATCTGTCTTAATTGCAGTTGATCGATTTGTGACAGCAACAATTGAAGATACGAATTCATCATCAGGATTTATCCATTCTAAGACTTTACATCATGAGCCGATTACATTTACAAGAGAACAAGACAAAATCATCATCTCTGATAATGATGCTGCAGATCAGCTTAAATATATTACACAAGCTATAGAAGTCTTTGAACAATTTGCTAAAAGTTCCAATGTCACATTAAGACATTATAACTTAACGATTGATAGTAACCTTGATGATGCATCCGGTCATAAATATGGTTTAGGTTCTAGTGCAGCCGTATTAGTATCTGTTATCAAAGCTCTAAACGAATTCTATAACTTACAATTATCAAATTTATTTATTTATAAATTAGCTGTTATCGCTAATATGAAATTACAAAGTTTAAGTTCTTGCGGTGATATTGCAGTAAGTGTTTATACAGGTTGGTTAGTCTATAGT
>NZ_JAESLK010000137.1:0-392 GCF_017892585.1 Staphylococcus sp. GDY8P57P
CTGAGAAATTTCTTAATCGTACCCTCTGTAATTTCATCATTAATCCAATTCAAATAACTATCTACTGTTATTTGGTTATCAACTGGATTTCTATTGACTAAACTCGCTGTCACTATAGTTGTACCATTATCAGCCAAATAGGGTTGATGTCTGACAATACAAGCCAAATGACGTGCAATATCAGGCTCCGTCTTAGCATGAATACCAAACGGCTCCATAGAAACATGCAGTTGAGGATATATATCTAGCATATCCTGTAATTCATAACTGAGTTTAGGCCCATCTACCGTTGTCACACTAGACACTGTACGTACTGCACTTGTGGCTTGTACATCAACTGGTAACTTGATATGGTAAGGTTTCCCTATTAATTGCATCGTTCTAAATGATAG
>NZ_JAESLK010000137.1:462-612 GCF_017892585.1 Staphylococcus sp. GDY8P57P
AAGTCGTGAACATCCAAGAAGGCTTTTAATTTATAACGATATTCAGGAACAATCTCATCTAAAATGAAGTCCGTATCGTTTTCCATAGATGTTATGACACAATGTTGTTTATGTATAAGCATGATTGGCAAACCAATTATTTTTTCAAAT
>NZ_JAESLK010000138.1:0-550 GCF_017892585.1 Staphylococcus sp. GDY8P57P
GTGTAGACAAACTATCACCGAAGACAAAAGCAAAATACGAAGAACTAAGATCAATCGTACCTTCAATCACACAAGATAGAGTATTCCATCATGATATAGAGAAAGTTTGTGAATATTTAAGATAATTAACTAAATACGTATAAAGTTCAATTCTATTTAAGCATTTAATTTTTTAGAAAAGGGGAAATGACATATGTCTAGAGCGATTAAAGCGAAAAAAGGTTTGGAAATTGAGTGTAAAGGTTGGGAGCAAGAAGCGGTTTTAAGAATGTTATACAACAACCTTGATCCTGAGGTTGCGGAACATCCTGAGAAGTTAGTTGTATATGGTGGTATTGGTAAGGCTGCGCGTAACTGGGAAAGTTTCGACGCGATTGTTGATACGTTAAGAAGATTAGAAAATGATGAAACGATGCTTGTTCAATCTGGTAAGCCAGTTGCTGTTTTCAAAACACATGAAGAAGCACCGCGTGTATTATTATCAAACTCTGTATTAGTACCTAAATGGGCAAACTGGGAACATTTCCATGAATTAGATAAAAAAGGGCTT
>NZ_JAESLK010000139.1:0-823 GCF_017892585.1 Staphylococcus sp. GDY8P57P
AGAACTTCTTCTATCATGTTCAAGTTTTCTGGTGTTGTCTGCGAAGTTGTCCCATTCTGATTGAGTTGCTTTTCTATCTGGTCCAGTTTCTCTAGTATTTTCTTGTTTTCTGGATTTAATTCGTCCATCATACCCATGTTCTAAGCCCCCTTTATCGTATTTTTCCCCAAGCTTACTACCCCGTGCTTTTTTATCTTCTTCAAGGTGTTTGTAAGTAATCGTTTTTTCAGTGATACGCTCGATTTTCATACCGTTCTGTAATAAATCTTGATTCAACTCTTCATGATTCGTTGCTTGTGTTTGATCTATAACCATACGAATTTGTTCTTTCCAAGGTATCGGTTTATTCCCTTTCTGAGCTTCTTTTCCAATTTCATATTCGGCTTGTGTGTAGCGTGTTACTCTTTGTTTTTCTGGAACTGATAAACCATGTTCACGACAAATATTGTCATTGGCTTGTTTAACGAATTCACGTTGCTTTTTATTACTTTGATATTTATTACCTGTCTCAAGGTCAATTGAATTAATCACAATATGGTTGTGGTAATGATTTTTATCTGTATGTGTATAGACGGCGACTTGATGATTGGGTGCGATTTTCTCGGCTAATTCTAAACCGATTTGATTACATTGTTTTGGCGTTACTTCGCACGGCTTGAATGATTGGATAATCGTATGTGCTTGAATCCCATCTTCTTTGCCATATAAAGAGCGTGTGGCTTTAAAAGATGATTTAGCGTAATCTACATCGCAATTCAAACCACTTTTTTCTTCTGCACGTTTTTCTGCGTAATTGATTGCCCGACTTGCCGATTTGGTATTA
>NZ_JAESLK010000014.1:0-9487 GCF_017892585.1 Staphylococcus sp. GDY8P57P
TAGACTTGATAAACTAATGAATTACTTCAATCGTTCTCCCAAGGAGAAACGAGAACAGGTAAAATTTCTAGTGACAGATATGAATGCGGCTTATTTTCAGTTAACTAAAAAAATCTTTCCTTGTGCAGCTTTAGTCATTGATAGGTTTCATATCGTTAAACACTTAAACCAAGCTTTTAATGACTTTAGAGTCAGGGAAATGAAAGCATTAATAAAGAATCACCAGCGTTCTGAAGCCAATAAGCTAAAAGTAAATTGGAAATACCTATTAAAGAATCAAATGACTGTTTCTAGTTCAGAATATAAAAATTGGAGAAGCTTTCCTTCACCTAAGTTTCCCCCTCTAACAGAATCAATGATGATTGATCGTCTTTTATCATTTTCTACAGACTTAAAAGAAGCCTATGGCGTGTTTCAATTATTAACCTATCACTTTAGAAATAAAGATCCAGACTCATTTTTTGATTTATTAAAGAACTTACCGACTACCTTAGATCCACTATTTAAACAGAAGATTGAAAATCTGATTAATTATGAAGAAGGGATTCGTAATGCTTAACGTATAAGTATTCTAACGGAAAAATAGAAGCTAAAAATACTCATATTAAGATATTAAAAAGAGTATCTTATGGCTTCAAATCTTTTAGTAATATGAAGATAAGAATTTTTATGATAAACGACCTTGTCACAATTGAATAACTAAAAAAAGATGATGAATTTGAGAAAATTCTCAAATTCATCATCTTCAATATTTGTCTCATCAGTCCGATTTGACAAAGAGCCCGTTTTTTTATGTTTTCCTTACTTACTTAAAACAGTCACACATTCAATATGGATTGAGAGGACAGAATGAATGTCATTTGTGTATGTCCGTTCTCGGAAACATATCCACGACACTTTTTGCACTATCGGTAGACGGGAACATATCCATAGGCTTCGCTGTTTTTTGAAAAACTGAGGTATGCTGTTAATTTTCAGTACCCAATACTGTGAATAACGTTACTCTCCTATTCACTAATGTAATTCAACAATCTTTCTAAAATGTCATGTGTAACTTTTAAGTTGTATTGTTCAATAAGGTGACTTTGCAAATCCATAACTAATAGCAAAGAATTTTTATAGGCTTCAAATAATTCTACCTTATCTAATCGAGCAGTGGTCTTTGCAAATTTTTTATAATTTTCAAGGCTAATTTCTTTTTCAAGGTTTTTACTCATGTTTAGCCAATTATCAGCATTTTTTCTGCCATACGTATAAGTTGTAGTGTATTTTTTTGAAGTTGTGATAAGAGTTCTAATGAACGAGCATATTCTCCTCTTTTTAGAACGTTGATTCCCATCAACCATAGATTAGAGAAATTACACAACAAAAAATTAGCATTTTCTTCAGTAAGTCTATTTGGTCTTGCACCACTTATCTCTGATAAATAATTTTCTAATTGCCCTGTTTCATCGTAAATAAGCATAGCCTTCGTATCAGGAATATAACCTGAATCTTTAAACGAGGGGATTATGTTCATATCTTTTTCAGAAAGGAAATGAAATTCCCCACGTATAAGATTATCAAAAATAACTACCTCTGTTCCGTACTCATTTTTATAAAGCATCAAGTACGGAGCTACGTCAAACAACCAGTTGGATGAATCAAAGTTCGAGGTTATACTATCTTTCAAAAATATATAGAACTCTATATCAGAGTATTGGTCACCTTCTCCTTTGGTAAACGATCCATACATCATACAAGCTGTAATTCGTTCATCTGACTCAGTAAGATTCTTAACGTTTGCAATTAATTCTTTTTGTTTTAACATTTCTTCACCCTTTCATGTAAATATCTTTTAGTTATTGTGGCAACTCAAAATCTCTACAAACCTAAATTAATATTTTTCGTACAAATGTTATTGCAAAAAGCATCATCATGCTCCACAAACAATAGTGTAGGACAATATTCCAAAATCATTTTTTCAATTTGGATACGTGAAAAAATATCAATATAGTTCAATGGCTCATCCCATATATACAAATGTGCACTTTCACAAAGGCTTTTAGCAATTAGTACTTTCTTTTTCTGACCAGCACTAAAATCCACCATGTTCTTATCAAACTGCTCTCTATTAAAATCCAGTTTACGAAGAATCGTTTTAAATAGAGTTTCATCGATCTTATTATTATAGGCAAATTCAGATAGATTACCTTTTAAATATGAAGTATCTTGCGAAATATAAGAAATTTTTAGTCCACTTGCTAGCATAAAATTTCCGGTAAATTTAATATCATCTCCATTAATCAATTTTAGGATACTAGACTTACCACTCCCATTTTTTCCGATAATGGCAACTCTATCACCAATATTGACTCTGAAATTAAGATTACTGCATACTTCTTTATCTCCATAAGACAATGATAAATCATTCGCTTCTATTAAGCACTCTTTGTGAAATTCAAGTGGTGAAATTTTTAAGTCATCATATTGTTCAATGTTGTGGAGCAGTTCTGATTTTTGTAAAACGGCTTCCTGATGTCTTGACTCAATATTTTTGGCACGTTTCATCGCTTTTGCAGCCTTATGTCCAACATAACCCTTATCCAGTTTTGAACCAGAATTTGTTGTTCCATATTTACTTTTTTCTACTTTATTTGACCAGTTTGAACTACGTTTTGCTGCATAAGACAACCTTCCTATTTCTTTAAGGAGTTTCTTGTTTTCTGCCAGTTCAAAATTATCTTGTAACGTTTTGTTCTCCCACCAAGAAGTAAAATTTCCCTTTTGGATTTCGATATTCGTTTTATTGATAGATAGTATATGGTCAACACATTGATCAAGTAAGCTTCTATCATGAGATACCAAAATAAACCCCTTCTTGCGTTTCAAATAGTTTTGCACTACATTACGTGCATCGATGTCAAGATGGTTTGTAGGTTCATCAATAAGCAGGAAACAACTCGCTGTAAGGAATAAAGCTGCAAGAAGGACCTTCGTTTGCTCACCATTTGACAATGTATTAAACGGACGATATAAAGCATCTTCTTGAACATCAAGCAATGATATTTCACGAAAAATCTCCCAATCCATACATTCCGTACAAATACTCTTCATTACTTCAATTGTATATAGACTCTTATCTTCCACATCATAAGGAAAATACTCAAACTTAACTGTAGAACTTATATTGCCGGAATACGCATATTTGCCAAGCAGTAAATTTAAGAAAGTAGTTTTACCGCGTCCGTTTCTTCCAATAAAACCGAGTTTCCAATCTGTATCTATCTGAAAACTTACATTTTCAAAAATATTGTCATAACTTCCTTCATATGAAAAAGTTAGATTTGAAACATTTATTAAGGACATATATTTCTTCCTCCTTTACATTATAAAAATTTTATAAGCAAAGTCGGTTTTCGGCATTAATTACTCTATAATGTTATCCAACTCTGCAAGGATTTTGTCATGAATGACATAGTATCATTGTCTATCACGTTTATCTTCCTTTCTTTTACAAATATTAAAAGCCGCAAGAAAGTAAATTCTTACGGCTCAAAAACAAATACTATTATTACCTTTTGTTATACATAACATAAGGTTACTGTAATGTATTATTGAGTGTAGAATACTTAACTTTCTTGCAATTTGCATAACAAAACAAACGGTTCTATAGCCGTTTCTTTAAATATCTTATTATGCATCATATAATTAGCAAGAAAAGTTATACATTCTTCCACCTCCAAGTCGTTTTATTATATCATATTATCTTTAAAAATCCAATATAATTCTTCTGTTCTCTTTCTAAAGATTACCCTTCTACATCAATCTCGACTCCTGATTTGAATTCAACGGCGAACTTATCATGAAATACCGTAACTTTTTCTATAAGCCTCCTTACTAACTGCTCATCATATTCCTCTAACTCACAGGATTGTTCATTAAAGAAATCAGTCATTTCAGCGATTCGTTGCCTTTTTCCTTCACGCTCTGCATTTTCAACAAGTGCATTTTGCTTCAATTCTCGAAGGTGGTAGATTTCATCAGCCACATCTTCATAGTCATTCTTGGATTTTGCTTGGATAAGAAGCTGTTGTTGTAATTCTTCCAATTTGCTATCAATATCATTGGTGGCATTATCATTTTCTTCATTAAGTATAGTAGCTATGTTTTTCTGCAACGCCTGGAGGAAGGGTTCTTTGTTAGCCAAAAGTTCGTTAATAGCCTTGACCACTGCTGTCTGCAATGTTTCCTCGTTTATGGTAGGGGCAGTACATTCAGATCCTTTTTCCTCCAAACGGCTGACGCATCTCCAAACAATAGACTTGTAACCTCGGTTATTCCAGTGTACCCGGCGGTAAATATCACCGCACTGGCGAGCAAACTGCAACTGCAACTATGCAGGCACTTAATCTTAAAAGAACTACTTTCTATAAACTGGTGAAGGAAGTGATTGTATGATGACGATGTGTCCACGATGTTTAGAGCTATACAGTGAAATTTGGTCGAAGCCTTGTTGTAAATGCGCCGATAAGACCATTCCTGTTGATATTGAACTCATCAATGTCGTTCAGATGCTGCTCACTAGAGGCTTCGATGTATCTTATGCCACTTGTTACCCAGATAAAGAACAAGGTGAGATCGAAGCTATGGAAATTGAGATTCACTTTAGGGAATTGTATCCGCAGGCTCTCTTTGATGGTCTCCCACCTGACTGGATTGTAATTGACGAATACCCAGTTCTTGGCGGTAAGGTTCTTGATGAACCTGTTGATATCCTTACATGTGCAATCGAATATCGATTTGAAGAGAGCATCCATATTCAAAAGGATATCGCTATAAGCAATCTGGAAACATGGCTCGAAGAGAAAGACCCGCAATCTTGTAGGGCTATCCTTACATTGGCCGGCTTCTGAAAAAGTAAGACCCTCTCAACAGTAATGATCTGCTGAAAGGGTACTTTACTTTAATCTATGACCTTGAAGTGCCTTAATGCGTCTTTAATAGCTTCTACTTTATATTCTGGTGCTGGTTTATATGGGCGTTTTAGTTCTTCAACTGCGTTTGGTGCGTCGTACATCGGCAGGCCTAAGTTTCTTTTGACCTCTGCAATGTTTGCAGTGTGAACTTTGAAGCCGTACTTTTCTTCGATATACTCCTGAATAAGCCTGTAGGTGATACGATCTGGCTGGATTTTTCGGTCGTCTGCGTACTCCATTTTTACACTGATAAAATCGTCTGCACTTTTGTGGGACAATAAAACACACGTCTCAACGTGGCTCTAGTTGATGGCATTGATGTCTTAAGCTGATTTTTAACCCTTTCGTTCGCGGGAACGTATCAACGGTATTTTGATTATTTTTTAAGAAACTGATATATGGGGGAACATATCGAAGCAATCAATAATGCACATTAACAACTAGTCTTTGTTATATTTAAACTATTCGAAAAGGTAATTGGATATTAAGGGAAGACTCTATAGACTTTTTCATATGATTAACGAGTTCAGCCACCTCAGATTCCATTCCTTCCCACTTGTCAACACACTCTCCTAAATAAGCCTCTCTCGCTTTGTTGAGTAAAGTAGCATGCTCATCGGGTAATTGAGGTATCGCCCATTCAGCTGCCAGATCTTTTGAGCGAATTTCACCAGTAGATGCTGTCAGCCACATTCTGGCTAAAGTTAAAATCACATTGCGTTCGTCACCGTTAATGCTAGCTATCAACCCGGGCAACGATTCTTTAATTGCTTTTCGAATATCTGTCATTGGCACAGGCTCAATTACTTCTGTTGCCTTTGGTCCCAAAAGGTTAATACTATTTTTTCTTAGTTGTGCTAAAAGTATTGCTAAATCCGGATCATAAGTCGACTCAGGAATTTCTCCCTTTTCAAACTGCTCTCTTAGCCACTCGCCATACATAAATTCATATTTGGGGGGGAAATGCCAAGGGACAATATCCTTTTGATTTATGACCGTAACTTCAAGAGGCCTCATATCTTTTATGTTTCCTATTTTCCCAGATATAAGCATTAACCTATTTGTAAGATTCCTTCGAGTTTTTTCAGATAAACTTTGATTTGTTATTACCAAAATATCTACATCGCTATTCATACGTAAACCACCCATTACTGCCGAACCATACAAATACACCCCAATTAACATATTATCAAGTAGTTCCGCTATAGTTTTTAATGCTTGAATTGCTTCTTTCGGAATTTTTTTGTTACTTAAATCTATACTCAACTTCGATCTCCTTTCGTCTGAAAACTGTTTTTTAACGCCTCTTAAAATTTATAAAAAAAGAGTAAACATCTTTCGTTGTATTGTAAATTAACGCCATCCAAAATTTTGATTCAAGATTTTCTTTCGGTTTATTATATGTTTGAGCCAATATAAGCTACAAAACTGCTGTCTATCCATTTTTGAGTAACCTCATTTATATCAATCCCAATAGTAGCCAACCCAATAATGCTGCAATCCAATTTCTCTAACAAAGCTATTAAAGCCTTCATTTGAGAACCTGTCTCTATCCAATCATCTACAATCAAAACTCTTTTGTTCCTCACAATAGAACTCTTAGATATTTCAAAGCTTTTATCTTGACCTGAATAGTCGGTAAAATGTGTCGAAATAATCTCTTCTTTTGCGTATGGCAGCTTATCACCTTTTCTTACTCCAATAAACCCCACTCCAAGTTCTTTGGCTATGGCAGTGCCTAGTATCCATCCAATTGCTTCTGGGGCAGCCACATAATCTACTTTATTTTGAAAATCCAATGATAGTACTTTTACAATTTTATCAAAAACGGTTTTATGTGTAAAAATAGTTAGTAAATCATATTTTCCAATTGAGTTACGAGGTAATATACCTCTAATTTCATTTATAACATCAGTACTTTCCATACATTTACACCCCTTGCTTATGGTTAATAATCTTTGCTAATCTTTAAAAATAGTCATTTTCAACATATTTTTTATACATGTCCTCGGTATATCTTGTTATGTTCTTACCATACTCTGGATAATCAAACCCCAGTAGTTCTGCTACCTCTTTGGACACTTCCCTGAACAATTGGTGGCATATAAATAATGACTTCCAAATATTTTCATAGGAATCCATGCGATATGTAGATAATAATCTATTCCATAGATCTTCATCAATGTATTTGTTAATATACTTATAATTTTTCCCAACACTTAATGAAAATTCTGTCTTTATCCCAACCTTCCACGACATCATCCTAAGTAGTTCAAACCGTAGAATCTGGTTCAGATGATCGATTGCAAACAGTATCTCTTTGCGGCACAATCCTTTAATAACATAAGGTGTTACATTCCAAAATTCATTGCAGCAATCATCATACTCCCTTGCGCTTGGCTTTCTTACATGATAATCTATATCAGTCGGAACTATGTCCCTTTTAATTCTACAATCTTTATCAATTAGAACCTTTATTAATTTATCGCCCTTTAGGTAATTATCTAACTCTTCCAAGGGCAATAAGGTAAGATCAATTTTATTGTAATCATCAAATAGCATAAGATAGGAAAATCCCTTTTCTTCAGGTGGGAATAATTCCATATCCTCCGGCTTTTGCATCATTATTATATTCCCAAATTGATTAAGCCAGTCATCATTAGATATAAACGGTTCTATATCACTTACAAAATATGTAATATCATAATCCTGAAATTCATCTTTAGGTATATTAATATTTGCGCGTGACCCCTCAAGGGTCACAATTCGAATACGTTCATCCTGTTCTGCTAAAGAAAGTACTAAATCCATCATTTCTTTTTCTGATCTCATTTACATACTCCTCGTTTATTTTTTCTATATTATTACATCTTCTTTTTTGCCGATACAATCAGCATCATTGGGCGTCGCATTTCATCCGCCATCCCCGGAATATCCATCATGTTCTCTGGCGGCTGTGGCTCCACAATCTGATTTATTATAAAACTATTTGAAAGCAGTGTATTTAGATATGTGGTCAGTGTTCTATGATATTTTGTAACCTTTTCTTCCAAAAACATAGCTGTCCGTTTGCCCTCATAATAATAATTGTCCACCGGGAAATGCAGTATTTCTCCTTTTTCGTTATAATACCAGTCTTGTGTTCCATGAGCAGTAAAAACAGGATGTTCAACTGTAAAAACTAAATTGCCACCAGCCTTCAGCATCCTATATATCTTTTTTATTAAATTCTCATAGTCTGCTACATAATGAAACGCAAGCGAACTTAGTATTACATCAAAGCTCTCCTCTGGGAAATCCACATCTTCTATGGCACAGCATTCATATTCAATCTGTGGAAAATGGGTTTTTCCTTTTACTACTTCGAGCATTTTATGAGAAATATCAACACCTACTACAGAGGAAGCACCGTTTTCCATCGCATATATACAGTGCCATCCATAGCCGCATCCTAAATCAAGCACACGCTTACCCTTAAAATCAGGTAGCATCTTTTTCAAAGTCTCCCATTCTCCCGCACCAGCCAGTCCTTTCTGCGAGCGACTCATTTGACTGTATTTTTGAAAAAATATATTATCATCATATTTGTTTTCTTTCATCTGAACTCTCCTCGTTTAAAAAGTTATTTATCTCCGATACAATTTCATTCACTTCTTTATAAAGTTTCTCGGTCATATCGTAGCATTCAAAAAGTGAGATACCGAGTACTTCAAAAATATGATTTACCTTCTCGGTATATTTTTCAGGTTTATGTTCAAAAGTTTCAAGCAGTTTTATAGCTTTCTTTTCGTTGATACAATAAGCATTATTACATGCAAATAGTACTTGATTTAAGCATGAAATAATACGAAAAACATGGCCTGCAATATAATATTTATCCTCTACCCCCGCATTTGCTTTTACAAACATTAAAGAGAATTCAGCTTCAAATATAAAAAAGTTCATCAAGCTTTTCTTTAGAGCAGTAGGGTAAATTTCTGCCTGCTTTTTTAATTCGCATAAGCTTTCGTTCTTAGCATATAGTATTTTACTAATCGCTAATTCTCCACGATACATTGCACTTATATAACCATGGGGATGCCCGGTCTGATAATTGGCAGTAACAATTCCTTGCTCCGTATCTTTGATTATTTGTTCTACCCGTTTTATATCACGTAAAATCAAGTCAACATGATACCCATTTATAAATAACCATCCGCCGCCATTAATCCAATCACCCCACGCTCCGGGAGGCACAACAAGGTTGTTTCTATTTTTATCATCCAATTCTGTAGCAATTTGATTAATCGCTGTCAGGTCAAATGAGTCTGAATTGTAATAGATTCCGATATCTATATCAGAATTTTCTGTATGGGTGCCTCTTGCACGTGAGCCCCCTGTTTCACGATTTTGTTGGTTCTGTTGCAAAGTTGAATTTATAGTATAATTTTAACAAAAAGGAGTCTTCTGTATGAACTATTTCAGATATAAACAATTTAACAAGGATGTTATCACTGTAGCCGTTGGCTACTATCTAAGATATGCATTGA
>NZ_JAESLK010000140.1:0-760 GCF_017892585.1 Staphylococcus sp. GDY8P57P
CAATAGTTTTTACTATTTAAAGAATCCATATTATGAAGTAGATTCTTTAAATATCCAAGGTTCTGCTTTAAGCTTTTGGGGCGAGCATGCTACAGGCATGAGAGAGGAAGAAGTTCTCAACCAAGAACTACCACTTATACGCACATATTTAAATAAATAATACTTTTAAACTTTGCTTTATTTTAAATCTAGTTTTAAGCTATATGGCTGTTTACCAATAACAAATCTAAAAATATAAAATTCTCTTAGTATAATGCCCACACCTATGCATAGACCTAATATAAATAATAATGACACTGCCAAGAAAATAAAGGTATGGTCAATATATACTGAAGTATTTTCATAAAGAGCATCTATAACAATAGGATGCAATAAATATACAAAGAACGAAAAAGTATTAACTAGATTTATAGAATAAAACATAAAGTCTTTAAAATGAAGGGTTGCGCCGAGTAATAATAAAAACATGAAAGAATGATAAAAAATTAATGCTTCTGTATAACTAGTAACATTCCAATAATCATGAGAGAACATAATGATAAACAAAACAAAAGATAAAATTGCTAAAACCAAAATTATAAATAAGTAATTCCTTAAAAAAGCAGTTATATTATTGTAGTTCTTCCCAATATAACCACCTAAAAAAAAGAAAAATATCCAACCTAAAATGAAGGTATTGTCACTTAAAGGATAAATAGCATGGAAATTTTCAGCAAATTCATTATTATTGTGTAGTAAATGTAAAAAAGTTACGTGAATT
>NZ_JAESLK010000141.1:0-539 GCF_017892585.1 Staphylococcus sp. GDY8P57P
GGTGTGCTTAAATCGGGCCATTTTGCGTAATAAGAAAAAGGATTAATTATGAGCGAATTGAATTAATAATAAGGTAATAGATTTACATTAGAAAATGAAAGGGGATTTTATGCGTGAGAATGTTACAGTCTATCCCGGCATTGCCAGTCGGGGATATTAAAAAGAGTATAGGTTTTTATTGCGATAAACTAGGTTTCACTTTGGTTCACCATGAAGATGGATTCGCAGTTCTAATGTGTAATGAGGTTCGGATTCATCTATGGGAGGCAAGTGATGAAGGCTGGCGCTCTCGTAGTAATGATTCACCGGTTTGTACAGGTGCGGAGTCGTTTATTGCTGGTACTGCTAGTTGCCGCATTGAAGTAGAGGGAATTGATGAATTATATCAACATATTAAGCCTTTGGGCATTTTGCACCCCAATACATCATTAAAAGATCAGTGGTGGGATGAACGAGACTTTGCAGTAATTGATCCCGACAACAATTTGATTAGCTTTTTTCAACAAATAAAAAGCTAAAATCTATTATTAATCTGTTCA
>NZ_JAESLK010000142.1:0-527 GCF_017892585.1 Staphylococcus sp. GDY8P57P
TACCAGGTATCTTGGATGACCATCGTTTTGGCGCTTGATTATAGTAGTTAAGGTTTGTCTGTTTTTTTTTGCTTGATTTTGGCGTAACTTTTACACTTTTAGATGCCTTTGCTTTTTTTATTTGTGTGTTTGATGGTTTGTTTTTTACAGTTGCTGATAATATTTGTGGTTTTTTAATTTTAGTTTGATTTTTTTTTGGTGATTTTTGCCCGGTTTTATTAAGTTTAGTTGATTGAACTTGCGTTTTTACCTGCTTAAATTGTCTTGGTAAAGTATATTTTTTTTTCTTTTCACTTTTGATTGCTTTCACATTAGTATTTGTATTATTTTTGGTTATTGTATTCGATTGTACGAGTGTTTTGTGGTTTTGTATGGGTTGTGTTATTGTTTGTAGTTTTTTAGACTTTAGTATCTGTGATGCAGGTTGTGCTTTTTGATTTACAGTTTTTTTAGAAGATGAATAAATACTATTGTTTTTAACGATATTTTTGGCAACTTGTTTCTTATTGTTATGGTCCAATAAGTTA
>NZ_JAESLK010000143.1:0-689 GCF_017892585.1 Staphylococcus sp. GDY8P57P
CTTTAGAAATATGGTGAAGAAACCCCTTAAAGTTTCTTCCTCTTGCTTCTTTAGACATATCTATAGCTTTAAAATTTTCTGTGCGATTTAAATACTCTAAGAAACTAGTTACAGCGTTAAGTATGGAATTAACTGATGTTTCCTCTCTTTTAGCCTTCTTTGGTTGTATATCTATTACCTTTAAATGCCCTGCTGGATTTCTTAACCAACCTACAAAGTTTGCTAAATCCTCAAATTGTAAATCTCCTAATTCGATTCTACTTTGGCTCATAAATTCATAAAACAGCTTGAGATGATAACAATATGTTTTAATGGTATTTGGAGCTTTGCCCGTATTATCCAAGTACTTTATAAATCGCTTAACCGGTTCTATCACTTCAAATTCTTTATCTAGCAGTATGTATAACGGATATGATTTTTCCTCCACAATTACTTTCTGAACCTTCATCTTTCCACCACCTTTAAATACTTTAACTACTATTAATAATACCCTTATATATTTAATAGTTAAAGCACTGTAATTAAAAAATCCTAAACTTCGAGTACTTAGAGTACTCTAGTTTAGGATACTATGTTTAACGGATCACCACTTGGATGATTATGTGCAATTATAGGTACACTTTTAGGCTTTAACCATTATACGCTACATTATACTCTCTATCCGTTGATGTTAATTTGTTTTTAATTTT
>NZ_JAESLK010000144.1:0-792 GCF_017892585.1 Staphylococcus sp. GDY8P57P
GTAAATATTAAAGTTAGCAACATAATGTAAAACCTAAATCAACCAATTTTATAAAAACTTTTAGTGCCTTGTCTTCATCTGATATTTATGGACTGGGGAAACCAACTGGACGAGATAGAAGGTGGGGGCTATTTGAACATTTACGTTAAGCCATTTCGCAATTTAATTTTGAGCCACTTATGAATGGCTATTTTCAAGCCACTTTTGCGTTTCTCTCATTCGGTAAGATGGGCCGATCATATTCACCACGTGCGATTTATGCGTCAAGCGATCCGTCAATGCGGCGGTCAAAATAGGATCATGGAATACCTCTTCCCATTTCGCAAAAGACAGGTTGCTCGTAATAATGGTTGAGGATCGACCAGCACGCAACGACAAATGTGTAAACAGTAATTCAGCCCCTTCTTTATCGAAGGAAATGTAGCCTAATTCATCAATGATAACGAGGTCATATTTCTCAAATCGCAATTCGAAAGAGCGTAAGGTCCTTTCGGACCGGCTTTCCTTCAACTGATTGATTAAGGACGAGACACTGGCGAAATAAACCTTGTAGCCCGCTAAACAAGCTACTACCCCTAAGCCGATCGCCAGGTGGCTCTTGCCGGTTCCTGGAGAACCGGTCAGAATCACATTCTGTCCAGCTTTGATGAAATCGAGCGTCTGTAAGTTGGGCAGTTTTTGCTGCGCATCTGTCGGCAGCGCTCGAGTATCAATCTCCTCCAGCAGCTTTTTCTCCGGAAAGTTCGCACGGCGGATCCGTGTGGATTTAGACCGGATCCAGCGGTCATTCTT
>NZ_JAESLK010000145.1:0-363 GCF_017892585.1 Staphylococcus sp. GDY8P57P
ATAATCGGTATGGCAATAATTGAGAGTATAATGCCAACCGGAATTTGAATCGGACTTATGATAATTCTGCCAATAGTATCTGCAATTAATAAAAGTGCGCCGCCGATTAATAAATTCAACATCATTTGAACGTTAATAGGTACCTTGTACACCCTTCTAACAACTTGAGGTACAATCATACCAATAAATCCAATAATACCCGTAAAACTTATAATAACGGCTGTCATTATAGCAGCTAATAGTAAACATGTCCATGATATCAATCGAACATTCACACCAAGTGTTGTTGCTTTATCTTCACCTAATTGAATCATTTTAATATAATGACTCATCATAAACAAGATTAAGATACAGATTAAAGTA
>NZ_JAESLK010000145.1:433-583 GCF_017892585.1 Staphylococcus sp. GDY8P57P
CATGCTATTAACTTTATCCGGCTTAAGCAATAAAAGTATATAGAGTGCCGAACTAAAAAACGCACCAATAAAAATACCTGAAAGTATCATTGTTGCTACATGAAATGTTTTGACCATCGTTTCTGTAATCAGTACAACAACGATAAGCGT
>NZ_JAESLK010000146.1:0-820 GCF_017892585.1 Staphylococcus sp. GDY8P57P
TGTTATTTAAGGTTTTTAAACCATTAGTAGTTATTGAATCGTTCCACAATTTTACAGTGTAATTTCCTTCTAGAGCTACTTTTGTTATTTCATTCATAAAGTTAATAAAATCATCTTGTTGTCTAATACTTCCAGGAACTTCATCACCCCCCAAAACAATCTTTTGTTCGTTTTTAAACTTGGGCTGTTCAAACATCACTAATATTTCTTTTATTAGTTTGCGGGATACTAATATTGATGCTTTATTGTTATGATAATCTACCATTTCATTACTATAATTAGATACCACATTCCTATATAGATCCTCGTCTTTCTTCCTTAACAGAGTTAGCCATCCTTTAGAATGGCTTGGTAAATCTATATCTGGGATAACTTGAATATTTTTTTTATTAGCAAATTTTATTAATTCTTCTAATTCTGATTTAGTCAAAAAATATTTGTTTTTCTTATTAGCGGTTTGATCTAAATAATTTGAGTTAATAGTATAGTTTTCATTATCAGAAAAATGATATTTTCTTCAAACTATCTTTAGAATAATATTTTCTAGCGATATCTATTGTTACACCCTTTTCTATTTTAGCTTGGCTTAATTGTTCCGGTAAGACAGTACATAAAATAGTACTTATTATGATAATACTTATAAATTTTTTTATCATTTTTCCACCCATAATTTTACGTTATTAGTTCATATATAATAACATAATTAAGTATTATAGGTAGTAAATTTGTATAATACATACAGTTGCCTTAATTCGTTTTTAATTTAGATAATACTTATAACAAAAATACATAATAATAAAAATAAATTAAGAAATTTGAC
>NZ_JAESLK010000147.1:0-505 GCF_017892585.1 Staphylococcus sp. GDY8P57P
CAATTCAAATCAGATATAGTGTTCTCGTTATTAAATATTATAGGATCACTCGTTATTGTGATTTGGGCGTCTAGTATCTTATCACAAATTAGGTTACGCTCTGCTATTAAGAAACAAAATAAAGATCCAAATGAAGTGTTGCCTTACAAAGCACCGTTTTATCCATTTGGACCAAGTATTGTCATTATAGCGTTATTATTCTTATTTGTTGGTAACTCGTTAGATGCTGCTTTATCTGGAGATTTTGCCGCACTATTTAGAAATTTAGCACCTATGATTATTTTATTTGTAATTTATATCGTTCACAAATTTATTAAGAAAACTAAAATCGTCAAACTCAGTGAGATGGATTTGAAGAGACACGATTATAATTAAAATTAAAACATCGGAATAAACTGTTATGTGTTTATTCCGATGTTTTTTAATTTGCTAACAATTTAATTATAGAAGTAAGGATATTTTCACTGGTCAAGAAGTGTAGTATAATAACATATAATAATGACTT
>NZ_JAESLK010000148.1:0-545 GCF_017892585.1 Staphylococcus sp. GDY8P57P
TAAGGTCTTTAATTTTAACTTCCCATTTACCATCTTTACGACGACTAAAATCTTGTACTTCATGACGATAGAAAAGTTCTGCATTGTCATGTTCACTTAAATTTTTAGCCATTTTTCTAGTCAATTCACCGAAGTTAACATCCGTACCTTCATCAATTTTACTAGCCGCTACGGTTTCATTTGGATCGCGACCTTCCATCATTAGTGGCATCCACTCTTTTAATTTTTCATGATCTTCTGTATATTCGATACCTTTAAACATTGATAAAGGAGATAATGCTTCAAAACGTCTTTTTAAAAAGTTTACGTTTTTATCACCTTGAACAAAGCTAATATGAGGTAATGGTCTAATAAAGGCTTGCGGATTTTGAATTTGTTTACTTTTCACTAAATGAGACCAAAATTGTTTTGAAATCTCGAATTGTTCATTAATTTCTTTCGCTTTTTCAACATCAATTGAACCATCTTTTTGCTCTACCGTGTAATTTAATTCACATAGTGCAGCATGTCCAGTACCTGCATTATGGCGTTCATTAGAACTTTCA
>NZ_JAESLK010000149.1:0-811 GCF_017892585.1 Staphylococcus sp. GDY8P57P
TCATGATACGTTATTACAGAAATTCGATTTATCTGAATCTAAATTCACAATCATGATGTTATTGTCTTATGAAAAAAATATGACGTTAGCTCCATCAAAATTATCTGAGAAAATAGCTAGTAAGAAATCTACTATAACGGGAGTTTTAAAAGGTTTAGAAAAAAATGGGTTAGTTAAAAGAGTAGCTTTATCTAATGATAAGAGAACAAATTATGTTCAATTAACTGATCTTGGTTTGATGAAATTAAAAGAATTTTTACCTTATAACTATGAAGTTGTTTCAAAAGTTTTCGGAGTTTTTAATGAAGAAGAAAAAGAAGAATTTTATAGATTAGCAAATAAACTTAAAAATAATTTAGAAAAGGATCATCTATTTTGAATAAAGTAGAGTTTTTAGACACGTTTCTAAGTCTTTATATTAATCATCATGAAGTTCTTAAAGATATGGAAAATGAAACAAGTAAATATGTAGTTATCGATGTTAGAAATGCACCTAAAAGTGTTAAAAAAGATAAAATCAAGAATTCTGTTGAAATACCTGCTAAAGATTTAAAAAATCATTTATCTAGTTTAGACAAAGATAAGATATATGTAGTTTATGATTGGACTGGTGGAACTATTTTAGGTAAGGCAGCTTTATTAGAATTTTATAAACATGGATTTGAAGCGTATGAATTATCTGGAGCTTTAGAAGGTTGGAAAGGTATGAGTTTACCTTTAGAAGATGTAGAATAATTTTATTTTTGATTCCTTTTTCAGAAGAAAAAGGAATATTTTTTTGAAATAATTTTCATTGATTTGATATTAATAG
>NZ_JAESLK010000015.1:0-5029 GCF_017892585.1 Staphylococcus sp. GDY8P57P
TCAATGCATATCTTAGATAGTAGCCAACGGCTACAGTGATAACATCCTTGTTAAATTGTTTATATCTGAAATAGTTCATACAGAAGACTCCTTTTTGTTAAAATTATACTATAAATTCAACTTTGCAACAGAACCATAAAATGGAATACAGACGTAAGAAACTTTTATACAGGATCATTATACTTAAGTTTAATTTCGTTATTACAGAACCACACATTCCAACCAGAAGAGAAAGTATGTCTATTTAGTTATGGTTCAGGAGCAGTAGGAGAAATCTTTAGTGGTTCAATCGTTAAAGGATATGACAAAGCATTAGATAAAGAGAAACACTTAAATATGCTAGAATCTAGAGAGCAATTATCAGTCGAAGAATACGAAACATTCTTTAACAGATTTGATAATCAAGAATTTGATTTCGAACGTGAATTGACACAAGATCCATATTCAAAAGTATACTTATACAGTATAGAAGACCATATCAGAACATATAAGATAGAGAAATAAACTAGTGGCCGATTGTGCTTGATGAGCTTGGGACATAAATCCTAACTCGAAATAAATAAGCATATCACTAAACTGATTTTTTAAAGTTTACAGTGATATGCTTATTTTTTTATCTTACGATTTTGTACGTGCATGCTTGCCTAGGGGTATGGCTCGAGCCATTAGTCTCTCGCACATACTATTCCCTCAGGCGTCAGCACTTACAAAATCGGTTGTAATTTTCATTTTTATACGCATTCTTACTGAGATTATACTAATAAGAGGAATAGTAAAAGCAATTCTAAGTAAAATTGCAGATAAGAGGTTTGTTAAAAGCAGTTCTCAGTAAAATTACAGATAAGAGGTACGTTAAAAGCAGTTCTCAGTAAAATTGCAGATAAGAGGTTTGTTAAAAGCAGTTCTAAGTAAAATTGCAGATAAGAGGTACGTTAAAAGCAATTCCATGCAAAATTGCTGATAAGGGGTAAGTTAAAAGCAGTTCTCAGTAAAATTGCAGATAAGAGGTACGTTAAAAGCAGTTCTAGGCAAAATTGCAGATAAGAGGTGCGTTAAAAGCAGTTCTCAGTAAAATTGCTGATAAGGGGTAAGTTAAAAGCAATCCTAAGTAAAATTGCAGATAAGAGGTAAGTTAAAAGCAATCCTAAGTAAAATTGCAGATAAGGGGTACAGAAAAACTAGACTTGATTACAAAATGGAGCTTGGGACATAAATGATTTTTTAAAAATGAGATGAGACGTAGATTAACTCCATAATCAATACGAATCTATCGACTTCTTTATTTATGATATTCATCTCTTTTTAATGGAAATAAAAGTGCGATTAATGTGATAATACAGTTACGTTAATTAAAAAAATAAAAATGCAAGGAGAGGTAATATGCTAACTGTATATGGACATAGAGGATTACCTAGTAAAGCTCCGGAAAATACAATTGCATCATTTAAAGCTGCTTCAGAAGTAGAAGGTATAAACTGGTTGGAGTTAGATGTTGCAATTACAAAAGATGAACAACTGATTATCATTCATGATGATTATTTAGAACGGACTACAAATATGTCCGGGGAAATAACTGAATTGAATTATGATGAAATTAAAGATGCTTCTGCAGGATCTTGGTTTGGTGAAAAATTCAAAGATGAACATTTGCCAACTTTCGATGATGTAGTAAAAATAGCAAATGAATATAATATGAATTTAAATGTAGAATTAAAAGGTATTACTGGACCGAATGGACTAGCACTTTCTAAAAGTATGGTTAAGCAAGTGGAAGAACAATTAACAAACTTAAATCAGAATCAAGAAGTGCTCATTTCAAGCTTTAATGTTGTGCTTGTTAAACTTGCAGAAGAAATCATGCCACAATATAACAGAGCAGTTATATTCCATACAACTTCGTTTCGTGAAGACTGGAGAACACTTTTAGATTACTGTAATGCTAAAATAGTAAACACTGAAGATGCCAAACTTACTAAAGCAAAAGTAAAAATGGTAAAAGAAGCGGGTTATGAATTGAACGTATGGACTGTAAACAAACCAGCACGTGCAAACCAACTTGCTAATTGGGGAGTTGATGGTATCTTTACAGACAATGCAGATAAAATGGTGCATTTGTCTCAATAGAAAGTTAGAGGTGAGTCTTACGTTTCAGTGACGGTAGACTTACCTTTAACATGTTACATACTAAAAAATTAATTTGAATAAGAAAGAGAGACATATATGAAATACGATGATTTTATAGTAGGAGAAACATTCAAAACAAAAAGCCTTCATATTACAGAAGAAGAAATTATCCAATTTGCAACAACTTTTGATCCTCAATATATGCATATAGATAAAGAAAAAGCAGAACAAAGTAGATTTAAAGGTATCATTGCATCTGGCATGCATACACTTTCAATATCATTTAAATTATGGGTAGAAGAAGGTAAATACGGAGAAGAAGTTGTAGCAGGAACACAAATGAATAACGTTAAATTTATTAAACCTGTATACCCAGGTAATACATTGTACGTTATCGCTGAAATTACAAATAAGAAATCCATAAAAAAAGAAAATGGACTCGTTACAGTGTCACTTTCAACATACAATGAAAATGAAGAAATTGTATTTAAAGGAGAAGTAACAGCACTTATTAATAATTCATAATAAAACAGTGAAGCAACCATCGTTACGGATTGCTTCACTGTTTTGTTATTCATCTATATCGTATTTTTTATTACCGTTCTCATATAGCTCATCATACACTTTACCTGAGATTTTGGCATTGTAGCTAGCCATTCCTTTATCTTGTACATCTTTAACATTAATAGCCATCATCATGTTTGGATTATCTTTATCATATGATATAAACCACCCAATTTGTCTGCCAGTTTCTCCTTGTTTCATTTTGAGTTCTGCAGTACCGGATTTGCCAATTAAGTTTGCATAAGATCTATAAATATCTTCTTTATGTGTTTTATTTACGACTTGTTGCATACCATCAGTTAATAGATTGATATTTTCTTTGGAAATAATATTTTTCTTCCAAACTTTGTTTTTCGTGTCTTTTAATAAGTGAGGTGCGTTAATATTGCCATTATTTTCTAATGCGCTATAGATTGAAAGGATCTGTACTGGGTTAATCAGTATTTCACCTTGTCCGTAACCTGAATCAGCTAATAATATTTCATTATCTAAATTTTTGTTTGAAATTTGAGCATTATAAAATGGATAATCACTTGGTATATCTTCACCAACACCTAGTTTTTTCATGCCTTTTTCAAATTTCTTACTGCCTAATTCGAGTGCTACTCTAGCAAAGAAAATGTTATCTGATGATTCTATTGCTTGTTTTAAGTCGATATTACCATTTACCACTTCATATCTTGTAACGTTGTAACCACCCCAAGATTTATCTTTTTGCCAACCTTTACCATCGATTTTATAACTTGTTTTATCGTCTAATGTTTTGTTATTTAACCCAATCATTGCTGTTAATATTTTTTGAGTTGAACCTGGTGAAGTTGTAATCTGGAACTTGTTGAGCAGAGGTTCTTTTTTATCTTCGGTTAATTTATTATATTCTTCGTTACTCATGCCATACATAAATGGATAGACGTCATATGAAGGTGTGCTTACAAGTGCTAATAATTCACCTGTTTGAGGGTGGATAGCAGTACCTGAGCCATAATCATTTTTCATGTTGTTATAAATACTCTTTTGAACTTTAGCATCAATAGTTAGTTGAATATCTTTGCCATCTTTTTTCTTTTTCTCTATTAATGTATGTGCGATTGTATTGCTATTATCGTCAACGATTGTGACACGATAGCCATCTTCATGTTGGAGCTTTTTATCGTAAAGTTTTTCGAGTCCCTTTTTACCAATAACTGCATCATCTTTATAGCCTTTATATTCTTTTTGTTTTAATTCTTCAGAGTTAATGGGACCAACATAACCTAATAGATGTGAAGTCGCTTTTCCTAGAGGATAGTTACGACTTTCTGTTTCATTAGTTGTAAGATGAAATTTTTTTGCGAAATCTCTTAAATATTCATCCATTTTTTTAACGGTTTTAAGTGGAACGAAGGTATCATCTTGTACCCAATTTTGATCCATTTGTTGTTTGATATAGTCTTCAGAAATACTTAGTTCTTTAGCGATTGCTTTATAATCTTTTTTAGATACATTCTTTGGAACGATGCCTATCTCATATGCTGTTCCTGTATTGGCCAATTCCACATTGTTTCGGTCTAAAATTTTACCACGTTCTGATTTTAAATTTTCAATATGTATGCTTTGGTCTTTCTGCATTCCTGGAATAATGACGCTATGATCCCAATCTAACTTCCACATACCATCTTCTTTAACAAAATTAAATTGAACGTTGCGATCAATGTTACCGTAGTTTGTTTTAATTTTATATTGAGCATCTACTCGTTTTTTATTTTTAGATACTTTTTTTATTTTACGATCCTGAATGTTTATATCTTTAACGCCTAAACTATTATATATTTTTATCGGACGTTCAGTCATTTCTACTTCACCATTATCGCTTTTAGAAATATAACTGCTATCTTTATAAACTTGTTTGAAATTTTTATCTTCAATTGCATCAATAGTATTATTAATTTCTTTATCTTTTGAAGCATAAAAATATATACCAAACCCGACAACTACAACTATTAAAATAAGTGGAACAATTTTTATCTTTTTCATCAATATCCTCCTTATATAAGACTACATTTGTAATATATTACAAATGTAGTATTTATGTCAAAATAATGTTATAATTTTTGTGATATGGAGGTGTAGAAGGTGTTATCATCTTTTTTAATGTTAAGTATAATCAGTTCATTGCTCACGATATGTGTAATTTTTTTACTCTTCTTGTTTTAGATGATATTTAAGGTTCTGTTGCAAAGTTGAATTTATAGTATAATTTTAACAAAAAGGAGTCTTCTGTATGAACTATTTCAGATATAAACAATTTAACAAGGATGTTATCACTGTAGCCGTTGGCTACTATCTAAGATATGCATTGAGT
>NZ_JAESLK010000150.1:0-866 GCF_017892585.1 Staphylococcus sp. GDY8P57P
AATGCAGAAGCTTCAAAGCAAATTACGTATTTAAGAGAGAACCACTTCTTCGGAAAGGCTTGGAATGTAAATGACGCGATGAAATTTGCAGCGATGTTCAATGATAATTGGGATCAAGAAGAAGCGGATTATTTAATAGATTTATTTGAACTACCAAGAAAGAAGAAGATTCGAAACTTTTCTAAAGGTATGAAGTCAATGGTTCAAAGTGTGATTGGGCTCGCAAGTCATGCACCTGTGACAATGTTAGATGAACCGACAAACGGATTAGATGCTTATATGAGAAAGCTGTTTACACAAGCGTTGAGAGAATCATTCGAAGCGGATCCGAGATATATCATGATTGCTTCTCATCATATTAAAGAAATTGAGAAGATATGTGAAAAGCTCATCGTGATATCTGATCATCGTGTGAAGTTACATGAGCCAATAGAATACTTTCAATCTAGAGGTGCGATTTTAGTTGGTAAATTAGAAGATATCCATCAAATTACTTCGAGTGATACGATTATCGAGCAATCAACGATTATGAGTCAGCATAAAGTGATGGCGGATATTCCATATGATGCAGCGTTACAAGAACAGTGTAGAGCGTTGAATGTGAAAGTTGATAAAGCAAGTATTCAAGATTATTTAGTGAATATGACGATGACAAAGGAGGCTAATTATGGGTGATTTAAAAGGATCTTTCTCGATTATTTTTAAAGAACTAAAAGTACAATTATATACGTTTAGTATCGTACTTGTTGTTTTAGCCGCGATATACTTTGTAATTGGATTTTATATTGGACCATCAGATTCATTTAATCCTTTATTATCTGGACCGGTATACGGTATCTTAGGTTTCTTACCATTATTCATGTTTG
>NZ_JAESLK010000151.1:0-521 GCF_017892585.1 Staphylococcus sp. GDY8P57P
TAAGTAATCTAATTAAGAGATTTATTAATCTTTTTTAGTATAAATCAGACTATTCCCATAAGAATAGTATTTAAAACTTAAATAATTGGACAGGATGAGGTGACATCTTTGGAATTATCAGTAACAAATAGCCCTTTTAATCAAGAGCAGTCAGAAAAGTTAAATCAAGTATTTGCAACACTTACAAATGAACAAAAGATTTGGTTGAGTGGTTACTTATCGGCGTCAGTCGTACAAGGTGGTCAAGCAAGTGCACCTGTAGTTGAGCAATCTACAGCAGTGAGCGGTGAACCTAAGTTTAAGAAGAGAGATATTACAGTATTGTTTGGTTCTGAAACAGGTAATGCTCAAGGTTTAGCTGAAACGTTAGAAAGTAAATTAAAAGAAAAATCATTCAATGTCAATCTTGCATGTATGGAAGATTTTAAGACTAAAGATTTAAAGAAAATAGAAGATTTATTTATTATCACAGCGACTCATGGAGAAGGAGATCCACCAGATAACGCAATTACGTTCCATGA
>NZ_JAESLK010000152.1:0-482 GCF_017892585.1 Staphylococcus sp. GDY8P57P
TGTTTATTAATATAACACTATTAAAAGACCTGGTCTAATTAGATCAGGCCTTTTAATAATTTTTAATCAAATAAACGACTATAACTAGCTAATGTAGCAGGATTACTAGTTAAATATTCAACTTTTTTACCAATAACATCTAACTCGTTATTCTCTATTAATTCCAATTTACTTACTCGTCCTGTAACTCGATTGTAGTTAAACTCATCTCCTAAAACATATGTTGCAATTACTTCTTGATTAACTAACACTACAACATATTTAACTTCATCCAGCCTTTTTGGAGAAATTTTCCAATCGCCCTTTGCTCTCTCTAAAATAGATTTGTCATTATTAATATGTTGATCTGAAAGTTTAATTACAAGTATATTTTTCATTTTATACACCCTTTTTATGATATATTAAATTAGTGATTTATTTATTTACTAATTTAATATATCATATATTCAAATAATGGCAATACCTTTTTGAATATAAAATAT
>NZ_JAESLK010000152.1:551-808 GCF_017892585.1 Staphylococcus sp. GDY8P57P
GACCACTTTTTTTATAAATTTGGAAATAAGCACAGTATAAGCGGTCATAATACCGACTATGTTTTAACCACTAAACACAATGAAATAACTATTTTCTCTTCTCAAATAGTTATTAATTATAATATACAAATAAAAAAGGTGGACCCATTTTATTTGTATATTATAATTAATAACTATTTGAGAAGAGAAAATAGTTATTTCATTGTGTTTAGTGGTTAAAACATAGTCGGTATTATGACCGCTTATACTGTGCTTAT
>NZ_JAESLK010000153.1:0-635 GCF_017892585.1 Staphylococcus sp. GDY8P57P
CCTGGAACTTCACTCAGTTCCAGGCTCTTCATATTTTAAGTGCTAAAGATGTTCATTTACAGGCCGATAATTTATTTTATCGGCCTGAAAATACCGTTTTCGAGTCGATATTTTATTTTATCGGTACATATTCCCCATTTCTGGACCGATAATTATTTTTATCGAATATGTCCATATAATTGTGTAATAAAAAAAAGAGCCATATATAGCTCACTTTAGTACAATGTAATCGACTAAGAAAAAATTGTAGAGGTGACTATATATGACTCAATTAAATGTTAACTTAGATTATGAAGAATTGGCAAGTGCTATTTTTGGAAGTGATATGAATGCATCTATGAAAACAATAGCTATGACTGTCATAAATGCATACATGGAAATGGAAAGAGATAAGTATGTTAATGCTGGATATAAACAAAAGAATTCAGGAAGAAACGCACAACGTAATGGCTATTATGAGCGTGATTTCCTGATGCCTATTGGCAATCTGACATTAAAAGTTCCAAGAACACGTGACGGTGAATTTACAACTGAAGTATTTAATCAATATTCGCGTTCTGACCAATCGCTTATTTTAGCGATGACAGAAGCATACATTAATGGTGTTTCAACTAGAAATGTTAATAAAATTGTGG
>NZ_JAESLK010000154.1:0-637 GCF_017892585.1 Staphylococcus sp. GDY8P57P
TAGCCACTCATAGTTCAAAACCAAATTCAAAATCAAAACAAAAGCAACCAAAAATGTGGTTGCTAATAAAATTAATTCTCATAATTATTACGAATAAAATTCTCAATATTTTTTTCGTAATTTGGATAGTTATAATTTCCTAAACAACTTACTTTATTTGAATAATATTTAAATAATTCACAACAAAGCTTAAAAGATTGGTATGTCTTTCTATATCCATTCATCTCAAAAGTAGCTAAAAGCATATTGAATTCTTTATCAGTTAAATATTTGTTTATAAACTTATAATTCTTTCCTAAACTAAAATCAAAACCCCTATTAAAGCCAATATACCAAGAAATCATTCTTAATAATTCAGGACGTAAAATATTATTGAAATGATCTAAAGCAAATAATATTTCTCTTCTAAAAACACCCTTTGCTACATACGTTGAGACACTCCAAAACTCATTACAGCAATCATAAAATTCTCGTTCTGTTGGTTTTTTTAACCAATAATTTGAGTCATCTGGAACAATTTCTTGAGTTACTAAATTATCTTTATCAACTAAAATTTTTACAAGACCATCAGAATCACTAAAATAACGATTTAAATCTTTTAAATTAATTAATGTAATATCCATTTTTATGCCATCTT
>NZ_JAESLK010000155.1:0-444 GCF_017892585.1 Staphylococcus sp. GDY8P57P
TACTGGAAATAAATCAGAAGAAGTAGTTATGAAATATACTATTGAGAAAAAAGATAATGAATATTTACTTACTTTAATTAGTGATAGTTCAGAATATTTTGAAAAGAGGTTTACAATTATATTAATCCCTCAAGAATTAGAAAGTACAAGTTAAAAACAATAATAAAAATAAAACGGCTAGCATTGCGACTGCTAGCCGTTTAGAGAATAAGCTTAAGATGAATGAGCATTTGAGCTATAAAAAGGAATTAAATGCTAACAAAAATTATATGAAAGAGTAAATAGTCAATAATAAAAATAATTAGGTCATGAGTATATGTCCTAGTTATTTATATATATCTATCTGTTTAAGCCTAAATGTTATTCGCTATATTTATTAGATAAGATTGATATAGGTCAAGTTTATATTTCTTAAAAACGAATACACTATGGTTAAACTAAAGT
>NZ_JAESLK010000155.1:492-645 GCF_017892585.1 Staphylococcus sp. GDY8P57P
TTACTTATTATTATAGGTTTTATTGCACATTTTATCTTTAGCAATATGGTTATCTTTAATAGTGCTTTTATAATTGCTTCTATATTGGGTGTTATACCAATCGCAATACAGGCTTATCAGGCTATGAAAGTAAAAGTAGTGAGTATTGATGTT
>NZ_JAESLK010000156.1:0-418 GCF_017892585.1 Staphylococcus sp. GDY8P57P
AGGATTGTCATGTTTGAGCTCACATTCAGCATTTGGAAACATATTTGCTATGACATCAACCATTTCTAATGCTTTTTTATTACTTATCATTTGGATTCTCCCCGTTCAGCCAGTCGAATTTAGGCACTTTTTTAATTGTATGCTTCATTTTAGGTTGATTGAATTGGCGACTAATTTTTTTAGAATCTTCAATTGTTTTTACATTATTTTTTTTCCAATTTAATAAAATACGATCGATATATTTAAAACTTAACTTATTCTGGCTCGTCGCTTCATCTAGAGCAGCTTGAATGACACTTAATTCATGTTTATCAATATCTAACCATTGGTTTAACGTTTCGATTTCAAACGGAGATAACGGTCTACCAAAGGCTTGTTCAATTTGTTGAAATAAAACATTAAATTCAACTTCCGTATT
>NZ_JAESLK010000156.1:488-638 GCF_017892585.1 Staphylococcus sp. GDY8P57P
AACCTTTAATTCAAGTAAATCATGTTGTATTAAACTTTGGATGATAGTTGTGACTTCTCTAGAGCCGAATGTCGTCCCTTGCTGCAAGGATTCAATAGAAGGTTGTTTGTTTGAAGATTCAGAGGCATGTAATAGCTTAATTAATATAAC
>NZ_JAESLK010000157.1:0-797 GCF_017892585.1 Staphylococcus sp. GDY8P57P
AAAAGCCTAACTATTTTAGTTAGGCTTTACCCACAATGTTTACCCCATTTAAACATTGTGGTGGTGAGTACTTTATCTGATTTTTATTATACCTATATATTATTGTGAATAAAAGTAAATTATGATTAAACTCATATTTTACTTTTATCTTTACTTATAAATATATGGAGGCACTCCTAACGGAGTGCTTTTATTATGCTCCTTCATCTGATATCAATGACTACAAAGCAGCATTGAACAAGATCAGATTCAGTCGAGTGAAACGCAAAGCGTTTCGTTTTCTCACACTCCATTTCGCTAAGTAGTTATTTGTTTTGATGCTGACACTAATCTATTTTGCGTTAGCAACGCAAGGGTAAACATGCAGTTCATCCTAATTCGTATACTCATAAGGATAACTAGCCCTTGCATCACACTTAAAATAGCTTAAATACGTGTCACAAAACAAAATATCTACTGCTTCATTACAGTGAGTGTAGTAGAAAAATTAGTTGCCCCAAACAACTATATAACTTATAAATTATAATGTATATGTTATAACATATACATATAAAGTATACATTATATGTTATACTTTAGGTGTCATATAGAAAGCGAGGTAAATTATGAAAAATGTGATTAGTATTAATAATTTTAAAGGAGGAGTGTCTAAAACATCTACTTTATGTGGTCTTGCATACATCTTAGCAGAAAAGAAAGGCTACAAAGTATTAGTTGTAGACTTCGATCCTCAAGCAGATGCAACAGAATTACTCATCCGAACGTTTGATAAGACAAAGTTACCCAATGCGTTAAAT
>NZ_JAESLK010000158.1:0-795 GCF_017892585.1 Staphylococcus sp. GDY8P57P
GATACTATATAGAAATAACTCGATTTTTAAATTATAGCCATAATCCTTGATGCGTAAAGGATTATGGCTCCTTTTATAGTATCTTTTTAGTTTTTGTCCTTCTTAGCACGTTGTTTTTACTTTGGAGTTATAGTATCTCTTAAAACAACAAGTATAAAAAATAAACTACAATAAATAATTGACCCTATAGTTCCAACATCAATAACAAATATTAAAACTATATACCAAATAAGATTGATTACTATAATGAAATTAAAAATGGATCTTGACTTAGGTTTTATCATTTTTATCTTCACCATCTTTTATTTATTTTCTGGATTCATAAATATTGTAATGTGGCTTTTAAATATAAAGATAAATTAAACCAAAACTAAAATGATCAATATTAAACCTAAAATACCAAGTATCCAACCACTCTTTTTCTTTTTCAAAATTTCTGGGATAGATGCGATTGTAAATGCTATAAGAGAGAATAACATAGGTAAATAGCTATTATCCGAAAGTATAACCATATAAAAAATGGCGATAATTAATAATATAGCAACTAAGATATTAATCGCTTTAGTTAAAAAACTATATTTTTCTTCTTGTTTCAAAAAATCACCTTCGATGTTTAATATTCTTCAAAATTTTCTAAGATATATAAGCAGCTAATTGCTTATATATAACTATATTCCAAGTAAAGATAGAACATATAAAATAAAGAAAAGACCATAAAAGATTGTTAATATAACACGTTTCTCTAAAGTATATGCTAAGGAGCCCATACCAAAAGCTATAGCTATTAAAATATCA
>NZ_JAESLK010000159.1:0-548 GCF_017892585.1 Staphylococcus sp. GDY8P57P
TTATTTTTCTCTAAAAACTCATTTAAAACTTTATCTGATATTGATTTTATAGAAGTATCTTTATCTAATGCCATCTGACTAAACCTTTTTTTGATCAGAGTATCAACTCTCATAGTTGAACTTTTAGCAACCGGTTTATAATTTTCTGTATACTTAACTGCTGAAGTGTCTATATCATCCAAAAAACCCTTTTTCTTTTGTTCTTCAAATTTTATATCATCTAAAAATCCTGACATTATGATCACCTATCCTTCTATTACTTCTATTCTTTCTACTAATTCTTTATATATCGCTTCTAACATATGCAATACTCTTTTATCGTGCGTATCTTTATCCCTAATACCTTCTGCACCAAACTTCTTAATTCTTTCTCTTTGAAATATTTGATTTTTAAATAAAGCATTTGAAAAAGTTTTTTTAGATATTTCTAGTATCTGTTCATCAATATTACCGTTTTTCTTAATTAATACTGGGATTGCACCTATTAATTCAAACGGCAAATTTGATTCCTTTTTTCTATCTCGTAAAAAGTTAACAAAAGACAAACT
>NZ_JAESLK010000016.1:0-19262 GCF_017892585.1 Staphylococcus sp. GDY8P57P
AGGAGTCTGGACTTGACTAAGAATTTAATCTTATTGATTTTTAAAAGAAAAAATATAAATAATTAAATAGATAATCAACATTGTAATCAAACTAATTATCCCTAAACATATGGGGAATTAATCTGTAGAAAAAATTTTGAAATATCTAGAAGAGTGATATATATCCATAAATAAATGAATACTTATACAAGAAATAATAACGCCTAGTATTCTACGTATAAATAAACTCAGACTTTTTTAAAGCCAATTTTAAATATAGAGTAGCTTATGATAATTAAAACTAATAAAAATGGTATATATTCAACCAATGACTGAATATGATAATCAGTATATAAACCTATAAGTTTTGATGGTAGTAAAGTTAGAATGATTGAAATGATTTCCATATTTAAATTCATTTATAAATACCCTTTCAAGTTTTATCTATGGCAAAATCGCAATCATTATCCCCTCTTAGATAAGAAGCATTAAAGTGAGCTTCCCCAAAAAAATGGTATTAGTATAGAAAAAAATAACACATCTAACTGTTCCAATAAATTAGATGTAGATTAATAACATAATCACTTATACAACGTTATAAAATCTAGTTACATTTGTGTTACTATATATTTAATTTACCGAATAATTTGAAAATTTTAACTAGAGGCGATAGATATGATGTTTGGTTATCAAGTGAATGAACATGTGACGTTAAAGATATTAGAAGAACGTGAAGCGGAGCAACTTTTCAAATTAGTAGATAGCAATCGTGAATATTTAGGCGAGTTCTTACCATTTGTAGAATATACAACTGAAGTTGAACATAGTAAGAAATTTATTCAGTCGGCACTAGAACAGTTTACGCGTGGTAACGGATTTCATTGCGGCATCTGGTATGACAAAGAACTTGTAGGGGTCATCGGCTTGCATTGTTTAGATCTTGTTAACAAACGTACGTCTATTGGTTACTATTTGGCAAAGCATTTTCAGAAAAAAGGGATTATGACGGCATGCACAAAGGTATTGATTCGCTACGTGTACGAAGAATTTGATATAAACCGTGTAGAAATTCAAATGTCGACGCGCAATCCGAAAAGTAGGGCCATACCTGAACGACTCGGCTTTACGCAAGAGGGTGTATTGAGAAGTAGTGAACGTCTACGTGGCGAGTTCTCAGATAGTTATGTGTATAGTCTATTACGTGAAGAGTTTGAAAATGTTAAAGCAGAGTGGTAAAAAAGAATATAAAAACGCTTAGCAGTTTGCATAAATAAAAACTGTTAAGCGTTTATAATTCTTTATTGTTCTACAATTTGAATTAAATTACCACATGTATCATCAAAAATGGCCATTTTAGCGCTACCCATTGTCGTCGGTTCAACGGTAAAATGCACACCTTTTTGCGTTAATGTGTCATACGTTTGTTGTACATTGTCCACGCCAAACATCGTAATAGGTATGTTGGCTTCGAATAGACGTTGCTGATAGTCACTTGCAATAGGATTGCCATTAGGTTCTAAGACAAATTGGGCACCTTCTGGTTGATTAGGGGACACTAAAGTGAGCCATCTAAACCCTTCGCCTACAGGTTCGTCAATTTTCTTTTCAAAGCCTAGAATATTTGTATAAAACTGTAAGGCTTCTTCTTGATTCTCTACAAAAATACTGTTCGCGATAATGTTCATACGTACCCCTTCAATTTATATAATATGGCGTTTAAATTAGTTGTCTTGTTTCAGAACGCGGGCCATTTCTTCAATTTTACCCGCATGTAATGGGACATGAATGGCATTTAATACTAATAATTCGTCGACTGTTTTACAACCAGCAATCGGTTGGTCTAATGCTTGAGATAATTGTTCATCAGTAAGTTGACGCACACGCTCTGGAATCGTTTTTAAGTCTTTTTTAATTTCTTCAATAGTTGGGACATCTTGTCCATCCCAGTTAGCAGGACTAGAACCATAACCAAATAATTTCGTATATTTGGCGATATCTACCGCATTTTGGCCACCCATCGATAAAGCTGAATCAAAGATTGTTAAGACATGGCCGAATTGCCAATGTAGTGTATTTGGAAATACATCATTGTCTTTATCTAATACTTCCTCAATGTTCCAATTATCATAAACGGACAGTAAGTAGTTCACACCAGTATCAATCACATCATAGACTGTTTTATTACTCATTTGCGTTTCCTCCCACTTGTTTAAAGAATTGACTATTAAGCGTCTACCCGTTAAACGTGCTTGTCAATCAAGTAATACGATAGTCTTATTAAAGAAAATGACTAAATGGCAGCGTATTTAATAGATGTTTTATTAGAAAAAATATATAAACTTCATATAAGAACTTAATAGGTTAACGAATCTTAGGTATATTTATAAAAAGGATAATGTTAAATCTAAAAAATTAGTTGTTAGATAAGAAAGTAAGAGGTGATAAAAAATGTGCGCAATTCAAGAGATTGATTGTCGTATTGAAGCATGGATAGCACATATTGCACGTAAGGTTGATATGATGTTGAATGATGTGGCGGTTGAAACAAAAAAGCATGATTTAGATTTAGTGACGAATATCGACAAAGAAGTTCAAGCTGATTTCACTAAGTTTATCGAAGAAAATTATCCAGAACATCAGATTATGGGTGAAGAAAAAAGTAATCATGAAGTTGATATGTACCGTGGCTATGCTTGGGCGATAGATCCCATTGATGGTACAACGAATCTTGTGAAACAACATAAAGATTATTGTTTAATAGTGAGTTTGTTCTACAATGGAGAGCCTTTATTAGCTTATACATATGAATTTTATCAACAGAAGTTATATAAAGCTGTAAGGGGTAAAGGTGTGACGGTTAATGGCGTGCCACTACGTGTAGACACGTATCATCATCTCAAAGATGCGTTGATTTCTATTGATCCGAAACGTGCGCATTCCGAGTTATTAAAGGCATTGATTTCAAAATCACATGGCTTTCGATTTATTGGTGCTGGTGGCATTGGTGCGTTGCGAACAATTACAGGGGGTTTCGGAGCAAGTATCGATATGGGTGCAAACCTGTGGGACATGAGTGCACAATTATTATATGCGAAAGAGTTAGGACTAATTGTGACAGACATTCAAGGCAACGCTATTGATTTAAATCACGTTAAGGGTGCAATTATTGCGCATCCAGATATTCATGAAGACATTATCAATATTATAAAAACGTATCAATAAAATAATCCTGCCACATACCGGTGCTTACGCGTAACGGTTGATGTGACAGGATTTTTATAATATTAGGAAAGTTTTGGCTTTGATCGCTCAATATCAAGCCTAAAATGTGTCATTGATTAAGGTTTAATCGCAAATGCACGTACTGGGAATCCAGGTGCATCTTTGGGTTTAGGACTCATTGCGTAAATGACCGCACCACGCGTTGGTAATTGGTCTAAATTCGTTAACAATTCAAGTTGGAATGTGTCTTGTCCAAGAATATAACGTTCTCCAACGATATCTCCATTTTTAGCAGTATCCACTGACGCATCTGTGTCGAATGTTTCATGTCCGATTGATTTCACACCACGTTCTTCGATTAAGAACTTCAAGGCATCTAAACCCCAACCTGGTAAATGTTGATTACCTTCAGCATCTTTATTTTCAAATTGTTCAATATCTGGCCAACGTTTTGACCAATCTGTACGTAAAGCGACAAACGTACCGTCTTCAATACGCCCGTGTTTCGCTTCCCATGCCTCTAAATGGTCACGTGTGACGATGAAGTCAGCATTTTCTGCAGCTTCTTTTGAAAAGTCTAACACAATAAGGGGCAATACTAATTCTTTTAAGTCTAAATCTTCCAAGTAACGTTTATTCTCAACAAAGTGAATAGGGGCATCAATGTGTGTGCCATATTGTGTGACAATATTCCAACGTTGCACGTAAAACCCATGTTCTTTAACGGTAAAGAGTGTCGAAACTTCACCTTTTTCAAATTCACTAAAGCGAGGTATTTCCGGGTCAAAGGTATGTGTTAAATCCACCCAAGTTGCTTCTTTCAGTTGATTTAGTTGGTTCCATAATGGATAGTTTGGCATGTTTCATACCTCCAATAGTAATAGTTATTCTATGTTGGTTTTGGCCGTGGCTGACTGAACTGCCGCATCGCTTTAAAAAAGCTTGCTTCAGTTCTAGTCAACTGTGCCGTGCCCGACTAAACATTCAAAGTCTCAATAGTTTAATAAAATTTGGCCGTGGCTGACTGAACTGACCCATCGCTTTAGAAAAGCTCGCTTCAGTTCTAGTCAACTGTGCCGGGGCTGTACGACGAAATCACAAGTGATTTCTGTACAGCTCCCTATGCGGGTTTGTTTTGGTTATTTGCTTCGCGTTTTTTACGAACGGTATTTACAAGTACAGTTAGAGCGTCTTTAACTTCTTCTTCTTTACGTGTTTTTAAGCCACAGTCAGGGTTAACCCAGAATAATGAACGGTCAATTTGTTGTAGAGAACGATCGATTGCTGTAGCAATTTCATCTTCAGTAGGGATACGTGGACTATGGATGTCATATACACCTAACCCAATACCTAAATCATAGTTGATATCTTCAAAGTCTTTGATTAAATCACCATGACTACGTGATGTTTCAATTGAAATAACATCAGCATCTAATTCATGGATGGCATGAATGATTTGACCAAATTGAGAATAACACATATGCGTATGAATTTGTGTTTCATCTTGGACTGATGAAGTTGCTAATTTGAATGAATTGACTGCATCAGCAAGATATTGTTCATGGTATTCAGAACGTAATGGTAAACCTTCACGTAAAGCTGGTTCGTCTACTTGGATGACTTTAATACCCGCTTCTTCTAACGCTAATACTTCTTCATCAATCGCTAGAGCAATTTGATCTTGAACGACTTTACGTGGCACATCGACACGTTCGAATGACCAGTTTAAGATCGTTACTGGACCAGTTAGCATACCTTTAACAGGTTTGTCAGTTAAACTTTGTGCATATACCGTTTCTTTGACTGTTAATGGCTCAGTCCATTTAACATCTCCGTAAATCACTGGTGGTTTAACAGCACGTGAACCGTACGATTGTACCCAGCCGAACTTAGTGACTAAGAAACCTTGTAGTTTTTCACCGAAGAATTCAACCATGTCATTACGTTCGAACTCACCATGAACGAGTACATCTAGACCGATATCTTCTTGAATTTTAATCCAACGTGCAATTTCACTTTCTAAGAAGTTATTATACGCTTCATCTGAGATACGTTTATTTTTCCAATCAGCACGATATTTACGTACTTCTTGAGTTTGTGGGAATGAACCAATCGTTGTTGTTGGTAAGTCAGGTAAGTGTAAACGTGCGTCTTGTGCTTTTTTACGTTCAGGGAAAGGTGACTTACGGCTTGTTGGTACGCTATCAAAATCATATTCAAGATTTTTGAATGATTGACTTTGGAAACGTTCATAACGTGTTTTGAATTCATCATATTTCGCACTGTCGTTATGATTAAATAGGCGACGTAGTGCGTCTAATTCGTCTAACTTTTCAGTAGCGAAACTTAAGCCATCTTCAATAGATTCATCTAATGTTTCATCATCTAATGATACTGGTACATGTAATAAAGATGATGACGGTTGGATAACGATATGTTTCGCATAGGCTTGTAATGATTCGATTAATTGTTTCTTAGCTTCGATATCTGCCGCCCAAACGTTACGGCCATCAATAATACCAGCATATAATGTTTTAGATGCGTCGAAGTCACCTGCTTGAATTTGTTGTAAGTTATAACCGTGATCATGTACAAAGTCTAATCCTAAGCCACCTACTGGTAATGAACTTAAGAATTTAACATTGGCACGCTCAAAGTAAGTTTGAATGACTAATTTGTCTGCTAAGCCTGCTGTATCAAAGTAGTTATAGGCTTCTCTTGTAATCGCTTCATAGGCTGCGCTCTCATCTGTTACTAATACTGGTTCATCCACTTGGATATAGTCTGCGCCAGCATCAACGAGTGCTTGAAGCACTTCTTTATATAATGGTAAAAGTGTTTGAACTTTCTCCTCGAAAGATTGATGACCACCTTTAGACAATTTCACAAACGTAATTGGTCCTACGATGACAGGATGCGCATTGACGTTAAGTGATTTGGCATAATTAAAGCGATCTAATAATACATTGTGATTCACTTTAGGTTCAACGTTATCCCATTCTGGCACGATATAATGGTAATTCGTATTGAACCATTTAATTAAAGCGCTCGCTACATGTTCTTTATTACCACGTGCAATATCAAATAATAAATCATCATTGACTTCGCGACCTTGGAAACGTTCAGGAATGATGTTGAATAGTAATGATGTATCGAGAATGTGGTCATATAGTGAGAAGTCACCGACAGGTACACTGTCTAAATTATAATGCTTTTGTAATAATAAATTTTCTCTGTGAAGATCACTTAACGTTTGATCTAATTCTGCTTTATCAATTTTTTTAGCCCAATAGTTTTCGATGGCTTTTTTCCACTCTCTTTTTCTACCTAATCTTGGGAATCCTAAATTTGAAGTTGTAATTGTTGTCATGATATTGCCTCCTTGTTTTGGGTAATTGCTTTAGAATACGCTGCGAGTTCTAATGAATAATCGACACGTTGGAACGGTGTGATGATGTATAAACCATTGAAGTACTCGTGTACTGTATCAATCAATTCTTTAGAGAGTCTCAAACTTAATGCTTTAGTTTTTTCTTTATCATCTTTTACTGCTTTAAATTGGCTTAAGACGTCTTCAGACATTTTAATGCCAGGCACTTCGTTATGTAGGAAAAGTGCGTTATTATAGCTTGCGATAGGCATGATACCTATAAATAGAGGGACATTCAGATGTTTCGTCGCCTCGTATACTTCTTTGATTTTTGCTTTACTGTATACAGGTTGCGTAATGAAGTAATTCATACCTGCAGCTACTTTTTTCTCAAGGCGTTTGACCGCACCGTCGAGTTTACGTACATTAGGGTCAAATGCACCAGCGATGTTGAAGTTTGTATGTTTCTTCAGCGCATCACCATCCGTGTTAATACCTTGATTGAATCTTAATGCTAATTCGGTTAATCCTTTTGAATTGACGTCATAGACATTTGTGGCACCGGGTAGATGACCTACCTTTGACGGGTCGCCTGTAATTGCTAAAATTTCGTTAACGCCGATAAGTGATAAGCCAAGTAGATGTGATTGCAAGCCGATTAAATTACGATCTCGACATGTAATATGTACGAGTGGCTCAATATCGTAACGTTGGCGTATAATACTTGCCGCTGCAATATTGCTAACACGCACGGTAGCTAGTGAATTATCAGCTAGTGTTACTGCATCAACTTTGGCCTCATCGAGTTTGCCGATATTTTCAAAGAAAAGATCTGTATCTAAATGCTTCGGTGTATCGAGTTCGACGATGACTGTCGGTCCATTTTTAACCTTTGTCGTTAAGTTATGTTTATACGTACGCGTCACTGCTCGATTCGTTTGGCGATTAATTGGAATTACTTTTTTATTGGTAACAGGCTTCAAATCTTTGACGGATGATTTGATATAAGCAATGTGTTGTGGTGTTGTGCCACAACAACCACCAATCAACCGTACACCTTCATTTATGAGTTCTTGCGCAACATCGCCAAAATATTGTGCGTTATCACTATATTTAAATTCACTATTCTCGATATCCAGTAAGCTCGCGTTCGGATAACATGATAGGTATGCGTTCTCTGGTAACGCAATATGTGAAAATGACCGTTGCATGTGATGTGGACCGTGATGACAATTAAGTCCTACAACATTGGCACCACAAGCAACTAATTGTTGTAACGCTTGATTAATTTCGGTTCCATCGACTAAGTAATTCGTATTTGAAGCGGTGAGTTGAGCAATGATTGGAATATCGTACTTACGACGCGTTGTTGTAACGATGTTCGTAAGTTCTTCTAAATCGTAGTAAGTCTCGAATAATAATCCATCAACACCTTCTTCAACGAGTGTATCGATTTGATTTTCAGCATGGTATTGAATGGTGGACAAAGGTAACTCCTCTTGTTGTAAACTTCTAAAACCACCTACCGTACCAAGTATGAAAGTGTCCGGTTGCGCTGCACGTTTCGCAATAGCTACAGCTGCTTTATGAATATCCTTCACTTTATGTTCTAAGCCAAAGCGTTTTAGCTTTTCGAAGTTCGCACCGTACGTATTCGTCTGGATGATATCAGCACCGGCCTCAATATAAGAACGATGTATTGACTCTACTTTCTCCGGATGTGTTAAGTTATATGCTTCTGGACATGTATCGAGTCCCTCTGAATAGAGGATTGTTCCCATTGCACCATCAGCTACTAAAACGTTGTTCTGTAATTGTTTCAATAATCGACTCATTGAAAGCCTCCTTTAATGCGTAGTTAAGGTCAGCAATTGATTCTTGAGGTTGTTCTAGACCTACGCTTAATCGGAATAAGCCAAAGGTAATGCCACGTTCATTTCGAACATCTTCAGGAACAGCAGCATGTGACATCGTGGCAGGATGAGATAAAATGGTCTCAACACCTCCGAGACTTACGGAAACGAGAGGTAACGTTAAGGCATCTACAAAATCTTGTGCCTTCGTTTCATCTTTTAATCGGAAACCGATGACGGCACCACCGCTGTTTGCTTGTGACAAGTGTAATGAACTGTTCCCTGGATAATATACTTCGGCAATTTCTTCTCTTTCATTTAAAAATGTGACAAGTTGCGCTGCATTAGCTGTTGATTGTTTAAAGCGAACGGGTAATGTTTTTAAATGTTTGGCTAACGTCCAACTATCATGTGCTGATAATGCAGTACCAGTCCCATTCTGTAAAAGATATAATGCATCTGCGACGTCTTTGCGATTTGTGATGGCAGCACCAGCGATAATATCACTGTGTCCACCTAAAAATTTAGTAGCTGAGTGAACAACAATATCAGCACCAAGTGCAAGTGGGGATTGACCCAATGGAGTCATGAATGTATTGTCCACTGCTAAAAGTAACTGATGACGTTTCGCAATCGATGCGACGGCACGTATATCTGTAATTTTGAAACACGGATTGGATGGTGTTTCAACGTAGATGAGTTTAGTGTTAGGTTGAATCGCTCGTTCAATTTCCTCAGGGTGTGTGGCATTAACTGTCGTAAATTGAATATTAAAGCGATTGAGAATTTGTTCGGTAAGTCTGAATGTACCGCCGTATACATCGTCAGGAAGAATCACATGATCATTTGCTTTTAGTGTTAATAGCACCGCTGATATTGCAGCAATACCTGACGCATATGCAAATGCGTAGTTGCCACCTTCAAGCTTTGCTAATTTCTCCTCAAGAAGTTGACGGTTGGGATTACCACTTCTGGCATAATCGAATTTTGCATTGCCACCCAGTACCTGTTGGTGAAATGTTGAAGAGTCATAAAGCGGTGGGTTAGCTGAATCGTAATCAACACCTCTATGTTCATCAAAAATAACTTCAGTTTCTTTTGATAAGGTCATGAAATCACTCCTACTTTAGAATTCTCCAGTGCGCGTAAAATATCTGACTCAATATCGTTATAATCCTCAATACCTATGGATAAGCGTATGAGATGTTCATCTATGCCACGTTTATCTTTTTCTTCATCAGGCATATCGACATGTGTTTGTGTGTATGGGAAAGTGATAAATGTTTCGGTTCCACCTAAACTTTCTGCAAAAATACAAATTTCTAAATTTTCCAAAAATTTAGCAACGCTAAAGTCTTTGTTTAGGCGTAAACTTAACATGCCCGTTTTTCCACTGTATAGAACTTCATCTATAGCATTTGAAACTTTACATCGTTTAGCTAATTTCTTAGCATTTGCTTCTGACCGTTGAATACGTAAATGTAGTGTTTTTAAACCACGTTGTAATAAATAACTATCAATAGGGGACAATGTTGCACCAATCATATTATGCAATTGTCCAAGTTGTTCGGCTAACGCTTCATCTTTCACTGTTACAACACCTGCGAGCACATCGTTGTGACCGCCAATGTATTTAGTTGCTGAATGAAGCACGATGTCTGCACCCTCCTCTAAAGGAGTAGATAGATACGGTGTTAAAAATGTATTATCGATAATTGTTAACAGATGATGCTTTTGACTCAAGATGTAATACGGTTCAACATCAATTTCAATCATTTGTGGATTCGAAATGGGTTCTATGAAAAGTGCTTTCGTATTTGGTGTAATACTGTCAACTACTTCCTGATAATTCAAAAAGTCGACATACTTAAATTTGATACCATATTGTTTTTCGTAAAAGTCAAATAATCTAAATGTACCACCGTATAAGTCGAAGGCGACTAATATCTCATCACCTGGTTGAAACAAGTTACAAATGAGTTGTACTGCAGCCATGCCACTTGACGTAGCAAACGAAGCAATACCACCTTCTAATTTCGCGAAGGATTCCTCAAATGCAGAACGTGTTGGGTTCTTAGTTCTTGTATAATCATAGCCTGTTGACTGACCAAGGTGAGGATGTTGATATGCGGTAGACAAATAAATCGGATTGGCTATTGCGCCAGTAACATCTTTAGTTAATGATATTTGTGCTAATTGTGTATCTTTCATGTCAAATCCTCCATTCATTTATAATCCAATAAAAAAAGCTTCCGTCCTTTAAACCCGATATGTATCGGATGTAAAGGACGAAAGCTTGTTTCGCGGTACCACCTTTGTTTATTACTTTATTGCTAAAGTAACCTCAAACAGTACGCCATTATGTGAATAACGTGTACTGAGATGGTAGACGCTAATCCATTCGTTATCTGAAACTTCGGATAAATGATAGTTCCCATTAAAAAACTCATTTAACTTGATTAAAATTAAATGAGTATTAACGATGAATAGCGACGTCTAGAATTCCAGTACGCCATTAAACAATAAATGTTAATACTGTATCGCTATAACGGGCGAACCCGTTGACACCTCGTATTGGCATCAACACTCAAAGGCCATTTTCAAACTTTCTTTCAATGTCTCTTCTCAGCTATGGAGACTCTCTGTATTAGCAGTGTAAGTTCTACTTTCCTTATTACAGTGTGTAATTTGTGTTTTTTTAAGTTAATTCATAGCTTACAGACCTAAGTCATATTTGTCAACAACTTTTCTGAAAATTAAGATTATAAAGTCAAATCAGAAAACGCTTAAAGCATTGATAACATCATAATATGCGCACATAAAAAATTATTTTTTTATTTCATCGACCTAATCTACTTGTTAAACCTATTCTATATTTTTTAAAATAGATAAGTGCTAATCAAATGCGTGTCGTAATAGTTATAATGAGAAGGTAAGTGGGTTTGTTGTAATCGCATTAAGCCTAGTACAAAGATAAAGTATTAAATGTTGATTGAAAGGGGTGAAAGATAGTGGATCACAAACAAGATGAACGATTGGCCTTAAGTCAAAATGAACAAATTCAAAACGTTGATATTTCTCAAATTAAAGCCAATCCATACCAACCTCGCAAAACCTTTGATGATGAAAAGTTAAGCGATTTAGCAACGTCAATACAGACACACGGTATTTTACAACCCATTGTATTACGCCAAACTGTACAAGGTTACTATATCGTGGTTGGTGAAAGGCGATTTAGAGCATCTCAATTAGCAGGGTTAACTGAAATACCAGCAATTATCAAAGAATTATCTGATTCGGACATGATGGAATTAGCGATTATCGAAAATTTACAACGAGAAGATCTTAATGCTATTGAAGAAGCGGAGAGCTATCAACGTTTGATGAAAGATTTAGGATTAACGCAACAAAAAGTAGCTGAGCGATTAGGTAAATCACGACCTTACATCGCTAATATGTTGAGATTGCTGAATTTGCCACAAGATGTTTCAAAGCAAGTCAAAGAAGGTGCTTTATCCGGTGCGCATGGACGGACATTATTAGGAATTAAAGATGTTAGTAAGATGAAGAAGATAAGTCAACAAGCAATACGTGAAAAGTGGAGCGTTAGGTATCTTGAACAAGTTGTAAATGAACTGCAAGACGGCCGGCAGTCTAAAGAAAGTAAAGAACCAACGCCAATGAAACCCAAATTCATTCAAAAACAAGAACGTCTATTAAAAGAAAAATTTGGCACCAAAGTAGAGATTTCAACGCGTAAAAATACAGGTAAAATAACATTTGAATTTAAATCAAAAGAAGCGTTTCAGCGACTCATTCAACAACTTAATGAAGATTAATGGTACATATCCAAATGTACTGTTAAAATGGGATCTTTGAGTTAGTGAGCAAAGTTATGTTACATTTTAAGCTTTAGAGAGAAAATAATATTGAAAGTAAAGCTTAAGACGGATACATATTGTGCAATAAATGCGTATAATAATTAAATTATAAAATAGTTAAATAGGGAGGTTGCTATTATATGAATCAGGTCAAAAATGTGTTGTCTTCATTATTTGAACCATTAACAAAGATAGAAACATATGAGAATTTAGCTATCAAAATAGCATTAATTCTCATATATATTATTGTTGCGTTGATTGTTATAGCAATATTAAACAAAGCAATTGAACAAGCGTTTAAAATACAAAACCGTAGTAGCAAAGGAAATAAAAAGCGTTCTCGAACATTAATTTCACTAGTTCAAAACGTAGTGAGTTATATCGTATGGTTTATTGTGATTACTACCATCTTAAGTAAATTTGGAATTAGTGTTGAAGGCATCATTGCGAGTGCTGGGGTCGTTGGTTTAGCTGTTGGTTTCGGTGCGCAAACCATCGTTAAAGATATTATTACAGGCTTCTTTATCATATTTGAAAATCAATTCGACGTTGGTGACTATGTTAAAATCAATAGCGGTGGTACAACTGTAGCAGAAGGAACTGTGAAATCTATCGGCTTAAGATCAACACGTATTAATACTATTACAGGTGAATTAACGATATTACCAAATGGTAGTATGGGCGAAATTACGAATTTCTCTATTACTAATGGATTCTCTATAGTAGAAATTCCAGTATCTGTGGAAGAAAATTTAGATAAAGTTGAAAAACGTCTAAATAAATTATTTACAGCAATGCGTAGTAAATACTACTTATTTATTACTGATCCAGTCGTGGAAGGTATTGATTCGTTAGATGAAACGAAAGTAACGTTTAGAATATCTGCCGAAACGATTCCTGGTGAAGGTGCATCTGGTTCAAGAATATTACGTAAAGAAATTCAAAGAGTGTTTGTCCAAGAAGGTATTAAATTACCACAACCAATTTACATTAAAAATAATAATCAACAAGGCAAATCTTAATTATTATTGAGGGGTAATTTCATGACGTCAAATTATGGAATAAATGATATAGTAGAGATGAAAAAGCAACATGCATGTGGAACTAATCGATTTAAAATCATTCGTATGGGTGCTGATATTCGTATCAAATGTGAGAATTGCCAACGAAGTATTATGATTCCACGTCAAACGTTCAATAAAAAAATAAAGAAAATATTAGTATCAAATCAAGATACTGAAAGTTAGGAGAATGATTAATGGCTTTAACAGCAGGGATTGTAGGCTTACCAAACGTAGGTAAATCTACCTTATTTAACGCAATAACAAAAGCGGGAGCATTAGCCGCTAACTATCCGTTCGCAACAATTGATCCAAACGTAGGTATCGTAGAAGTGCCAGACACACGTTTAAATAAATTAACAGAAATGGTTGAACCTAAAAAAACAATTCCAACGACATTTGAATTCACAGATATTGCAGGGATTGTAAAAGGTGCCTCTAAAGGTGAAGGTTTAGGAAACAAATTCCTTTCACATATCCGTGAAGTAGATGCGATATGCCAAGTTGTACGTGCGTTTGATGATGAAAACGTTACACACGTATCAGGTCGCGTCAACCCATTAGATGATATTGAAGTCATTAATATGGAGTTAGTATTAGCAGATTTAGAATCTGTCGAAAAACGTTTGCCTAGAATTGAAAAAATGGCACGTCAAAAAGATAAAACTGCTGAAATGGAAATTAGAATACTCTCTAGAATCAAAGAAGCACTTGAAAACGGTGACCCTGTACGTAGTATAGACTTCAATGATGAAGATCAAAAATACGTTAACCAAGCGCAACTACTAACATCTAAAAAAATGTTATATATTGCCAATGTCGGTGAAGATGAAATTGGTGACGAAGATAATGATAAAGTAAAAGCAATTCGTGAATATGCGGCGAAAGAAGATTCTGAAGTTATTGTTATTAGCGCGAAAATTGAAGAAGAAATTGCTACATTAGATGACGAAGATAGAGCGATGTTCCTTGAAGATTTAGGCATTGAAGAACCAGGATTAGATGTACTTATCAGAACAACATATGATTTATTAGGCTTATCAACATACTTTACTGCAGGTGTACAAGAAGTACGTGCTTGGACATTTAGACAAGGTATGACAGCACCACAATGTGCAGGTATTATTCATACTGACTTTGAACGTGGATTTATTCGTGCTGAAGTGACTAGTTATGATGACTATGTAGAACATGGTGGCGAACAAGGTGCTAAAGAAGCGGGTAAACAACGTTTAGAAGGTAAAGAATACATTATGCAAGATGGCGATATCGTGCATTTCAGATTTAACGTTTAATCATTTCTCAACGGATTATGTGAGTAAAATAAAAAGCAATGTAAGTTTCGCTTAGCTTAAGTGACAAGAGACTTACATTGCTTTTTTTATATCATTTGTTTCATTTATATCTTAAAAGAACGGTATAACTTTACTTGCTTCAATAATGTCTTTGGTGCTAAAAAACTGTTTACCTTCTCCAGTATAAGCAGGTTCAAGAATCATATTGGCTTTCGCACAGTATAACCATTCTGGATTGATACCGCAATTTAAGACTTCTTGAAATTCTTGAAAATCTTTATTCCAATCTAAATCTAATTGCATATTTTACACCTCGACTTCATTATAGAACAAGTGTTCGTAAAAATAAAGTGTTATGTATGCATTTTTAATCAATAAACCAATCAGCCGTAACATTGGCATCTAAGTAATTCGCATCAACATTTTGGTTTAACTCTGGTGCATAGTAACGATCAGTGTATTGCCATAATACTTTCTCTCTATTAGGTTCTTGCGTTTGATATGCTGCTAACCAATAACCATCATAAGCACTCACTGCATTAGGAACATTGTTAATCATAAAATTCTCATAAGAATAAAATAATATTTTTTTATTTCCAACAAGTTGTCGCATTTCATCTGCCCAAGCTTTTGTGGCAGTGTCAGCATCACCAGAAGTGATGGAATTTTGCTCAAAATCATTAACATAGAATGATGCTTTAGGTGCACGATTATAAAGCGTTTGTGCTTCATTTCGAGCGTCATCGGCATTTTCATACATGCTGTATGAGTACACACCAAATTTCATATTATTGTTATCTAGTAAAGTTGAATTGTTCTCTAAACATTTATCGACATATTCGGAGCCATATTGACCTCGAATAATAATAAAATCATAATCTTGTTTTAATTGTTTGACTTGGGCGTCAGTTAAGTTGCCTTGCCACTCTGAAATATCTAATACACGTTCACCATTTTGTGTGGTCACTGCTTTGGATTTTGATGAAAAGGTTGAACGATTACTTGTTGAAGCATCTTGTTGGTCGGGGTTATTTTCAAGATATTGTTGATATCCATACCCCATTGTCCCTTTTTGGCTACCTCCAGAATGCTCAGAAGCGTTTGCATTTAACGCACCTACAGAAGTCGCCATAATAGTTAAACATGCAATAGATGATGTTGCCTTTTTAAACATTTGAGCTCTCCTTTAGATATTATATTTTTTAGAAATAATACTATGTAAAATGCAGTTGTGATATTAGTATAAAAAGTTCTAATTCGCAACTTTATATAAGACGCGATTCATATATAAGAAAATTAAGTTATAGGCAATACAAAATAGTGAGGCGGAGGATACATAAAATATATTGTAAAAAGTAATACTCTGTGCTATAATTCTTGATTGTGAGTAATGAAAATTATTCCTTGCTTATCGTTAGTATTCGATAGGCCGCATAGACCACAAGGAGGTGCAAGTATAAAATGAGAACATATGAAATTATGTATGTCGTACGTCCAAACATTGAAGAAGATGCTAAAAAAGCACTTGTTGAACGCTTCAACGGTATCTTAGCTTCAGAAGGATCAGAAGTTTTAGAAGAAAAAGACTGGGGTAAACGCCGTCTTGCTTATGAAATTGAAGATTTCAAAGAAGGTTTCTATAACATCGTACGCATTAAAACTGATAACAACAAAGCTACAGACGAATTCCAACGTTTAGCTAAAATCAGTGACGATATCATCCGTTATATCGTTATCCGTGAAGACCAAGATAAGTAATAAAGTAATGGGGGCGTTTTAATGATAAACAGAGTTGTATTAGTAGGTCGTTTAACTAAAGATCCAGAATACAGAACCACTCCCTCAGGCGTAAGTGTAGCGACATTTACTCTAGCAGTTAATCGTACTTTCACGAATGCTCAAGGGGAACGCGAAGCTGACTTCATCAATGTCGTTGTGTTTAGAAGACAAGCAGAGAACGTGAATAATTATTTATTCAAAGGTAGTCTAGCTGGCGTTGATGGTCGCATACAATCACGCAGTTATGAAAATCAAGAAGGTCGTCGTATCTTTGTTACTGAAGTTGTAGCAGATAGTGTTCAATTCCTTGAACCTAAGAATGCGCATGGTGGCCAACGTAATCAAAGTAATAACAATGATTTCCAAGACTACGGTCAAGGATTTGGTGGTCAACAATCAGGACAAAATACGTCTTATAATAACAATAATGCATCAACTAATAAACAATCTGATAATCCATTTGCAAACGCAAACGGACCGATTGATATTAGTGATGATGACTTACCATTCTAATAACAAAATGAACGTATAAAAATTTATTCCAAAGGAGGTAATTAACCATGGCAGGTGGACCAAGAAGAGGCGGACGTCGTCGTAAAAAAGTATGCTATTTCACAGCAAATGGTATTACACACATTGACTATAAAGACACTGAATTATTAAAACGTTTTATCTCAGAACGCGGTAAAATTTTACCACGTCGTGTAACTGGTACTTCAGCTAAATATCAACGTATGTTGACTACAGCTATCAAACGTGCTCGTCATATGGCTTTATTACCATATGTTAAAGACGAAAACTAATATATAATTAGTGTTTAAACCCCGTAGGCTTAAAGCTTACGGGGTTATTTTTGTGCTTTGAATTGTAGAATATATCTAATGACTTTATAAAAGTACGTTTTTTTAATAGAATCTTCTTAATATCTTTGAGTGGAATTTGTACGTTAATCGAACCCTACAAGAAGGAAATTTCGAAAAAATTACATCTAACTACACAAAAAATCCGACTTCTTTATCGAAGTCGAATTTAATAATTTTAAATTATAAACGAATATCGATATCATCAATTTGTTGTTGATATTCTTTATATTTACTTTCGACTAACATTTGATAAGGCGTGTCGAAGAAGTCTGCAAGAATCATTGCATCTTTAAACTTAGGTTCGTGTTGGTGATTTTCCCATTCCCATAATTGATGGGATTCATAATGTGTACCATATTTTTCGTTAATTAATTCAGTTAATTCGTTAATTTCAAGATTTCGTTTAGTTCTTAAATTAAAAAGTGTATGTGAACTCATGAAACATAACCTCCTAAAATTCAAGTTTGAATTTAAATTATTTTTTCTTACTTTCCATGTTTATTTATTATAAGTAAGTTTTTTTAGTCTTTTATATATAACCTAAGTTATTTTACTATACTAGTCCTGTTCACAATAATTATCAAGTCTTTTAGCTGATAAATATTAATTATGTTATCTTTATTTCAAGAAATATAAATAAAGAGGGAATTTATAATGAAACTATTTGATTCGCATTTTCATATCATTGATTTTGATTATCCGGTTAAAGAGAATAATGGCTACATACCCCCATCATTTAAGGTTAATGATTATTTAAATCATACTAAGCCATTAAATGTTGTAGGAGGTGCAATTGTATCAGGGTCATTTCAAGGGTTCGATCAAGATTATTTAATAACGGCATTAGATCAACTTCAAGGTCAATTTGTTGGGATAACGCAGCTACCTGCATCGACCTCTGACGATGAAATTCTCCGATTAAATGATAAAGGGGTTAGAGGTATTCGATTTAATGTTAAGCGCGGTGGGTCTGAAGATATAGCGCTTATCAAGACGTTTGCGCAAAGGGTATATGATTTAGTTGATTGGCATACTGAAATTTATATTGAATCTAAACAATTAAAAGACTATCAAGAAATTATAAGCTCATTATCCCAAGTATCAATCGATCATCTCGGCTTGACTGTAGAGGGCTTTGAGGATTTAAAAACGTTAGTTAAACAAGGTGTTTATGTTAAAGCAACTGGATTTGGACGTATAGAGATAGATCCCATTAAAGCCATTGAGGAACTAATTGAAATTAACCCTGAGGCCATTATGTTTGGTACTGATTTGCCCTCTACTCGAGCAAAGCGTCCTTTTAGTGAACAAGATATTGAGTTAATTCAAAAGCATTTTGATGAAGAGACACAAGAGAAGATCTTTTATAAAAATGCATTAAAATTTTATAGAATTTAAGCGTAAAAATCGTATTTGTAGTAGAGAGTAAATAAGTGTTTATAAATTATCCATATTGCTTAAAGCGCAATTGGATATGAGTTTAATTAAAAATATAATAAAATTTAATTTTAATGTTTATTCATGTTGGCGTGTGGTATATATAAGAAGTATACAAAAATAGAAGATGTAAGGAGAGTTCTGAATATGGGCTTTATTGTTATGTTAATAGTCGGAGGATTAATCGGCTGGGTTGCCGGTATGATCATGGGTAAAGATATCCCAGGTGGTATCATCGGTAACATCATTGCTGGATTAATCGGTTCAGCAGTAGGTAGTAAATTATTAGGTACTTGGGGTCCTGTATGGGGCGGCGTACCAATCATTCCAGCACTAATCGGTGCAATTATTGTTATTTTCGTTGTTTCTTTAATTTTAAAAGCATTAAGAAAATAAGAGTAATATCTAAAACAGTCTGGGACATAAATAATATAATAATGCTATTTAGCAAGTTCGCAGTAGCTGACTGAACTGAGAAGGCGCTTAAATCAAGCTTTTCTCAGTTCTAGTCAGGGGCGCCAA
>NZ_JAESLK010000016.1:19316-74573 GCF_017892585.1 Staphylococcus sp. GDY8P57P
AGCAAAGAGAATTTCATCAAGAAATTCTACAAGCAAAGCAAGCTGGGAGTGGGACGACGAATTCAAAAGAATTCCGTCCCGCTCCCTTTTTTTGTTTTATGCAATTTAGTTAATCAAAGCTTGATGATTGTGAATCGCATCATAATCATAGTTCTTAATAATCTCGCATCCTAATGGATGTCTGCCATTATCAACATGTTGATTAACTTCTTCTAGTATTTCTAAAATTTCATATTCTGGTGTTTCAATATTAAATGAATATCTAAATATATGTCCGTGATCAGATTTAACAGTTGCCATGAGTTCGTCATTAATCATTTTATAGCCTAGCAATTCCATTATTGATTCCCCCCAATAAGTGTGATTACTTAGTTATAATGTAGCATGTAAAAATGCATGATGACAGTAATTTTACTTAAATGCTAATGATTATCATTTCGGTGTTTATTTTGTGAGGAGTACTAGGAAAAGGGATTAAAATTGGGCATAAAAAGAGGGTGACGTCGGGTTAAGGCGTCACCCAGGAGTATTATGTTCATGAATATAAAAGACTTTGTAGTTATTATTTAACTACACCCTTATACTACCATGTAACCGACCATAATGACAATGAAAAGTACTTAAAATATTAAAAAATTTCGTTTAGTCCTATGATTTGTAAAAGTCGTATTTAAGTTAAGTATTAAACGCTAAAGAATCGTGCTACTTTTGGAATTTTAGACTACCCGTAGACTTACATTTACAATTTAAGTATGCCATAATCTATATAATATTAAATTGAAGTGGGTGTGTATATGGAAGGTATCTTAACCTTTATTACTATTACGTTACTTATCATTATAGTGCCTGGTCCCGATTTTTTAATTGTTATGAAAAATACAATCCATTCGGGTAAAGTAAATGGGGCAATGTCAGCATTAGGTATCACTTTTGCACATGTCATTTATTCGTCATTAGCTGTGTTGGGCATTATATATATCCTTACAAGTTTATATTACATATTTTTGATCATTAAAATACTTGGTGCGTGCTATCTAGTGTATTTAGGCGTACAAAGTATTCGCACCGCACGTCAGTCGATGAATTTTAATACAACTCGTATTGGCATAGATGATGTGAGCTATTTTACTTCGTATCGTCAAGGCTTTATTAGCACTATTTTAAATCCTAAAGCACTACTGTATTATGTGAGTGTTTTACCTCAATTTCTATCAACGGGTGGTATTGAAGTAAAGTCACAAGTAGCCGTTTTATCTATAATTGTCATCATCGTTATCTTAATTTGGTTTTTATTCTGTGTATTTGTATTTCAATATATTAAGTTACTATTCAGTCAACCGAAAATAAAAGCTGCATTCGATTATATGGTAGGTATCATTTTAATTGGGTTATCCATTCATTTATTATTAAGCAAGAGTAGTTAAATTAAAGTAAAGGATTGTAGTATATGAAACTATATTTAGTGAGACATGGTGAATCACAATCAAATTATGACAACAAACATAAAAGAGCTTATTTCTGTGGTCAATTAGATGTACCACTAACTAAAAAGGGTATTGAGGGTGCACAAAATTTAGAAAGTTATTTTAAAGAAAGACAAATTGATCACGTCTATGTATCCGACTTAACGCGTACGCAAGAAACCTATCGCTATATCTTTCCTTATGAGATACCGACGACAATTACGTCATTGCTTCGTGAACGTTCACTTGGCGTGTTTGAGGGCGAGTATAAAGATACGTTGATGCATGATGCGGAGTATCATCGTTACTTTAATGATCCGGAGTATAAAGATTTCCGTCATAGTTTCACTCAAAAAGCGCCTGAGGGTGAGAGTTATAGAGATGTATATCAAAGAGTTCATCTATTTTTTGAACAATTGAATCGTCATGATGATAAAACAATTGTGATTGTAGCACATCAAGTCGTTATTCGTTGTATATTTGCATATTTCAATATGATTGATGAGGATGAAGCATTAGATTACAATGTCGACAATTGTAAGCCATACTTTTTAGAAATATAATATGTATGAAAATAATTGCTTAACAATTAAAAGAGGTTGGGACATACATAATATAATGGTGTTATTTTGTAAATTCGCAGTAGCTGATTGAACTGAAAAAGCGCTTAAATCAAGCTTTTTCAGTTCTAGTCAACCTTGCGGGCGGGCTTCACCAAAGAGAATTTCACTAAGAAATTCTACAAGCTAAGCAAGCTGAGAGCGTACAGTCTACTTCTCTCTACAGCTAATCTTAGTATGTTTTTTATTTATCTAATACGTCAGACTTAATATTTTTATCATCTAGGAATTTTTGGATTTTATCTTGTTGTTTACCATTCACATCACCTGCATAATGCGTAGGCACATCGACGACATTAATTGTATTTTGAGGTTCATAATTAAGTTGTTCAATACTCTTATCTACATCCGCAATCGTACTATTTAAGGCGTGGAAGTAGTTAATAATTCGCTCCGTATTTTCTTTATAACCAGAAGGTAACGTATTGTTTTTTACGAAATCTTTGAAATGTATATCGTTTTTAACGGCCAAATTTGATAAGTTGCTAAGTTTTTTGGCTTGTTCATCCGTAACGTGTGTTTGACCTGTACTTTGACGGTCAATTTGGCTTTGCATTACATATTTATTATCTAAAATATCACTATTTACATCTAAATATTTTTTAATGGCTTTATTCATTTCATCTTCAGTTAGTTTTTGATTCTTTTTATCGGAAGTGAAAATATCGCTCTCTTTCAACGCTTTAGCATTTTTAGGTGCATTAACACCATTACTATGATGGTCTGTTGAATCATTATTCTCCTTAGGTGCACAAGCACTTAATGTTAGTAATAATGATAAAAAGAGACCTATTATTAAACTTTTCTTCATAGGTTTCTAAAATCTCCTTTATTAGTAACGCAACTATAATTTTACATAGTAATAGATTATCATTTATTGAAAAATAATTGAATGTTAAGTGCTTAAAATCACAATTATCTATGAACAATTTGTGGCATTTATCCATCTACATATTTTGTATTTCTACTATTGTATTACCTTTTGCAAACCAAAGTCTTAAATGAGTCCAAACCTGTTCTACTTGCTCGGTTAGTTTATCCTCGGGAATAGGGTACAGCATATCTCCTGCAATCATAACTTCAATAGCCATAATCGCTTCATCTAAGTCTGAAGATGAACGTAATTCGTGGAATAACATAGTCATATCCGTGTGTATCTCTTCTTTATCATCAGTAGTGAAGTAGTGTTTTATGAACGTTTTAAATTCTTTAATCACTTTGTCCGCTTTATAATATTCATGGACATCGAAAGAAAGTAACTCTTTTAATGTCTTTGGTTCATAATAATCAAGATCTAATGATTCAACATAAGTTGGATCAATATAATTTGCCATTACTGGATGGACTAAATACCCTTGCTTAATAACTGTGAAGTGATGCATATTTAAAGATTGAATATGGAATTTAATTTCATTGCTTGATTTTGATGTGTTTAATAATCGTTTTAATAATTTTGAAACGAATTGCAGTGATACGACACCATATAAATTTGTTGCTGCAGTATAAAATCTAAATAAGGTAATTTCTTTATCACTTTTATTTTGATCCTTCATTTCGCTTATTTTATATTCAACATGTGCTTCTTTTAACAAATTATTAACACTATTCGTAAATGTAGAATCTAGAATCTCATCGCTTAATAATTTTTCTAAATCATGCTCATCGATGTTTTCAACGCCCATATCTATAAGTTTGTTAATATGATCGCTATTTATATCGAATAAAAGATTCAATTCTTCATCAATATAGTCATCTTCATCTAAGAAGGGGACGTCGTTATTAATAGTCAGTAAATCGGGCAAAAGATTATCTAACCCACCAATATCATTCACATATTGTGAAAAATGATTCATAACATCCTGTGGTATGATAATAACTTCGCTACGTATATCAAATCTTAAAATAAATAGATGTCTTTCTAAGACCTGGAAATCCATACCTAAGTATGCATTTAATGCATTGAAGTCATAATTCGTATCAACATTTTTACCAGATTTATATGTATCTACAAAGATATCTAGTATTCTACGGGGCATTCGTCCGAATTCCTGTTTTAAAATTGAAAAATCTCGGAAGAAAGCGTCATTTATTAAATCGATAATTGAGGCTTTGTTCTTATTAGAGAACCCTTTAATTTTATAAGAACGACAAATATCTTTTAGACTTTCCATATTATATTCAGCCATTTCCTCTTTAAGAGAAACGTTTTTATACTTTTCAATTGCTGTATATTGCCCATGAAGTTTCATAACATAATCTTCTTCTCTGATGGTTTTTGGTGGAAACTCAGGGTACTTTTTGTTTAAAACCACTTCGTTCAACATAGTCAGTATGAGATTATTTACGACAAACGTATCTTCTTTTACAAATGTAACAATGCCATATTTATAACAAATAGGTAACTTTTTTAATTTTCTCTTATTAATTAGAATGAGTGATTCACCATTTTTTAAAAAAGTACTAATATAATTTTTCTCAGATTGACTCATCTCATTGTAAAGTCGCGTTAATGTTTTAGGTTGTGAAGCGAGTTCAAACAACATATCGGCTTTGCTGTAATAAGATGGTGGATTTACAAGTTGCTTCAAGTTACTCGTTTGTTCCTCTGAAATTAGAGATAGCGATTCATACATAAAGAAGACCTCCAATGTTATTTATCTGCATAAGTTTAGATTATCATAGATAATATGAAAGTCACACAAAAAACAGAGACCCTTACATGGGTCTCTGTTATATATGAAGATATTTGATAGGTTAAGTGATTGATAGGGATAAGAAGCAAGGTCATAAAGACCTTACACCTATCCTTAGATAGTAATTAATTTCTAATGATATAATCGAATGCATTTAATGCCGCATTGGCACCAGCACCCATAGAAATAATAATTTGTTTATTTTTTTGGTCAGTAACGTCACCAGCCGCAAATATACCTGGAACGTTTGTATTGTTATTACGATCAATAACAATTTCGCCACGGTTATTTAATTCTACTGCGTCACCAATCCAATGTGTGTTTGGTACTAATCCAATTTGTACGAAGATACCATCTAAGCTTAATTCTTTCATTTCGCCAGTAGTTAAATCTTCGTAACTAATACCAGTTACATGATCTTCACCTAATACTTCAGCAGTTCTTGCACTCGTGTGAATGTCTACGTTTGATAGTGAACGTAAACGATCTTGTAATACTGTGTCTGCTTTAAGTTCTGATGAATATTCAAATAAAGTAACATGTTTAACAATTCCTGCTAAGTCGATAGCAGCTTCAACACCAGAGTTTCCTCCACCGATAACTGCAACGTCTTTATTTTCGAATAAAGGACCATCACAGTGAGGGCAGAAAGCAACCCCTTTATTAATTAAACGATCTTCACCAGGAATGTTAAGCTTACGCCAACTTGCACCTGTTGAAATAATAGCAGTCTTAGTTTCTAAAACAGCATCATTTTCAAGTGTGACACGGATGGCTTGATCTGTCTTCTCAATATTAGTAGCACGGATGCCTGTCATTGTATCAATGTCATATTCATCAATGTGTGCTGCGAGATTAGCTGAAAATTGAGAACCTGTTGTTTCTTTTACAGTGATAAAGTTCTCGATACCAGCAGTATCATTAACTTGACCACCAATACGGTCAGCAATAATACCAGTACGTAGTCCTTTACGAGCAGTGTAAATGGCTGCACTACCACTAGCTGGACCACCACCGATGATTAAAACATCGTAAGGGTCTTTACCTTCGAATTCAGAAGCGTCTTGTGTGCTGCCTAATTTAGTTAAGATATCTGAAATGGTCATACGTCCATTACCAAATTCTTCACCATCTAAGAATACTGCAGGAACAGCCATGATATCTTCTGACTCTTCACGGAATACAGCACCATCAATCATCGTATGCGTGATGTTAGGGTTAACAACACTCATTAGGTTTAATGCTTGGACAACATCAGGACATTTTTGACACGTTAAACTAACGTATGTCTCGAAGTTGTATTTACCTTCTAAACCTTTAATTTGATCAATGATAGATTGTTTCTCTTTAGGGGCACGACCACTAACTTGTAAAATTGCTAATACAAGTGAATTAAATTCATGACCTAAAGGAATTCCGGCAAACGTGATACCAGCTTCTTCATCAGGTTTGCTAACTGAGAAACTTGGCGTACGTTTTAATTCTTTTTCTACGATTGTAATGTGCTCAGACATTTCAGCGATTTCGTCTAAAAGTGCTTTAAGCTCTTTAGATTTATCATCAGAACCGATACTTGCTCTGAATTCTACATCGCCTTCCATAAGTCCTAAAAGTTGCTGTAATTGTTGTTTTAAATCAGCATTAAGCATTCTTTAATGCCTCCTTAAATTTTACCTACTAAGTCTAATCCTGGTTGTAATGATTCAGAACCTTCTTCCCATTTAGCTGGGCAAACTTCACCTGGATGTTGACGTACGTATTGAGCGGCTTTGATTTTATTTACTAATGTGCTTGCGTCACGGCCAATACCATCTGCATTGATTTCAGCTGCTTGAACAACGCCGTCTGGGTCAATAATGAATGTACCACGTTGAGCTAATCCAAGTTCTTCGTCTAATACGTCGAAGTTACGAGTGATTGTTTGTGAAGGGTCACCAATCATTTGATATTGGATTTTGCTGATAGCATCTGAATGATCATGCCAAGCTTTGTGTACGAAATGTGTATCAGTTGATACTGAGAATACATTTACACCTAAGTCTTGTAATTTGTCATATTGGTTTTGTAAATCTTCTAATTCAGTTGGACATACGAATGAGAAGTCAGCTGGGTAGAAACATACGACACTCCAAGAACCTTTTAAATCATCTTGGCTTACTTCTTTGAATTCGTCGTTTTTAGGATCATAAGCTTGCGCTGTGAATGGTAAAATTTCTTTATTGATTAAAGACATAACTTAAATTCCTCCTGATTATCGTGAATATTAATTAGAACTACATAATAATAATTGCTTGTTTATAATAATTCTAATTTCTTAAGTATTATTATTACATGCTATTTCTTATTCGTCAACTTAATGCACTTATAAGTGATAAAATGCTATTTTAACATTGTTAAAACGGGTTTTTTAACACGTCGTTAAGAAAATGAAGAAGTGATTAAGTTTTAGTTTTTAATTTGAAAAATAGGTGTCATCATTTTTTCTGAATATCAATTAACCTTTTTCATTCTCAACTAAACATATATTTTTGATCATGCAAAATAAAATAAATATAAAAAGAACGGAATAGAAACCACATATAGTATGAAGATTTCATTGTTCCGTTCAATAATAATGAATAGGGTGTATAAATGATTTATTTAAGACTCAGGATAATGTTGGAACATATGGTTAATCAATGACTTTAACTGTGACTGATCCTACTTTGTCATAGTCAGCAGTATACGTACCTTCTTCTAAATTTAAAGGAGAAATAAAGGTTCCAGAAGAAATAAATTGTCCTCTTTTTAAAGATTTGCCATGAGAATGTAATTTTTTATTTAACCATTTCACGGATTCAATAGGGTTTCCAAGCACTTCACTAGAGTGACCAGTTTCAATTTGCTGATTATCTTTGAATAATTTTAAATTAATATCTGCGAATGCTTCATAATCGAGAGGTGTGATACGTTCGCCCACTACGATGAGTCCTGTAGCAGTATTATCAGAAATCAAGTCACCTAGAGTGAAATTAGGGAACCAATCTTTATAACGTGCATCTGGAATTTCGATTCCTGGTGCGATTTTCACACTTTCTAATATCGTTTGCGTGTCAGCATCTTCAGGTAAGTCGGCAGTTAATTCAAAAATAATTTCAGGTTCTAATAGTGGCGCAAATAATGTAGTGAGTGATACGCCATGACCATTTTCTACAACTTGATGAGATAAAATTGTACCGTAAGCTGGTTCGTTAGTATTAGCGATGGCTTGAGTTGCAGCACTTGTCATACTTACTTTATAACCTTTGATAGGGACCTGCTTCTCAGCTTGAATTTGCTGAATAAGATCATCTTGTGTTTGATAAGCTTCAGGTTCAGTAAGCGTGTGTGTGTTACTTACAAATTCAATAGGTTCCTTTGACATATATGCTTGAAATAAGGCGTTTGATACTTCTTTATTTGCTTGGCTCATACTATCTCTCCTTAAATATCTGAAAATTGTTACTATTATGATAACTATAAAATGACCATCATGCAAATGGTTTATGGAAGATAAGTAATTCTTTATAAAAGCAAAATAAAAAATAAATTGTTACGATGTAGTCAATAGGATTGAAGGAGTGGATACAATGACAGACTATGTTTACAATTTAATGAAAAAACACCATTCGGTAAGACAATTTAAAGATAAACCGCTAAGTGACGACACAGTTAGAAAGTTGGTAGAAGCAGGTCAGAGTGCATCAACGTCTAGTTATTTACAAACATACTCAATCATTGGTGTAGAAGACCCAAACATTAAAGAACAATTAAAAGAAGTATCAGGACAGCCATATGTTGTGGATAATGGCTATTTATTTGTCTTTGTTTTAGATTATTATCGTCACAATTTAATCAATGAAACTGTTGATTTTGACATGCAAACTTCTTTTGAATCAGCAGAGGGGTTATTAGTAGGCGCAATCGATGTGGCTTTAGTGTCTGAAAATATGGCTTTGGCTGCAGAAGATATGGGTTATGGTATTGTTTATTTAGGTTCACTACGAAATGATGTTGGTCGTGTTAAAGAAATTTTAGATTTACCTGAATATGCATTTCCATTATTTGGAATGGCTGTGGGAGAACCGGCAGAGGATGAGAATGGTGCACCTAAGCCACGTTTACCGCTTGATCATGTATTCCATAAAAATGTTTATAATAGTAATGCGAAAGAACAAAGAGAAGCGATTCAAAAATATGATGAGACAGTTAGTAACTATTATAAAGAACGAACGAATGGAAAACGCCAAGAAACATGGTCAGAACAAGTCGCTGGGTTCTTAAGTGGAAAAACACGTTTAGATATGTTAGAAGAATTGAATAAATCAGGATTAATGAAGAAATAATCGCGTTTTAATAAAGAAAGCGTAGCTAACGATTACAATTGTTTGAAATAAACACAATAACGTTTGAGCTACGCTTTTTAAAATATGAATTAATTTGTTGATAAATCTCCATATTCGTTTGAGTTAAACTTATCTTTGTCCATATTACCAGTCAGCTTAGCTGTACCAGTACCTGCTAATATTGAATCATTAACGTTCAATGCAGTACGTCCCATATCGATGATGGGTTCGATTGAGATAAGTACCCCTGCAAGTGCTACTGGAAGGTTTAACGTTGATAATACGAGGATGGATGCAAATGTTGCGCCACCACCGACACCAGCTACACCAAATGAACTGATAATAACAACGCCAATTAAAGTAAGTATAAATGGTAGATCAATATCTACGTTTGCAACTGGTGCTACCATGATAGCTAGCATCGCAGGATAAATACCTGCACAACCATTTTGACCTATGGATAAGCCAAATGATGCTGAGAAATTAGCAATCCCATCTGGTACACCTAATCGCTGCGTTTGCGTTTGAATGTTTAATGGTAATGCACCCGCACTTGAACGAGAAGTGAATGCGAATACAAGCACTTCGAATGTTTTCTTAACGTAACGAACTGGATTGATACCCATAATTGCTAATAATATTAAATGGATAATGTACATTGTGATTAATGCTGCATATGATGCAACCATAAATTTACCTAATGTCCATATCGCTTGGAAATCACTTGTAGCGATTGTTGATGCCATAATCGCAATGATACCGTATGGTGTGAGTCTTAATACAAATGTCACGATAGACATGACCAATGAGTAAATTGCATCGATACCACGTTTTAATAAACTACCACTATCCGGTTGTTTGCGAGCCACACGTAAATAAGCAAAGCCTACAAAAATCGCAAAGATAACCACTGCAATTGTAGACGTTGTTCTTTGACCAGTGAAATCTAAGAATGGATTACTTGGTAATAATTCTAGAATTTGTTGTGGTAACGTATTAGCAGTTATATCTTTCGCTTGATTACTAATTTCGCTTCCTCTTGAATTTTCTGCACTGCCTAAATCAATGCTTGAGGCATCGAGGCCAAATACAATGGCATAAAAAATTCCTACGATAGCAGCAATAGCTACAGTTCCAATTAAAAACATAAAAATATAAGTACCGATTTTAGCGAATTTATCACCAATTTGTATTTTGCTGAATGCAGATACGATTGAAATGAAAATCAGTGGCATTACAATCATCTGTAGTAATGCAACATAGCCGTCTCCTACAATACTGAACCAATCTGTAGTTGTTTCAAGTACTTTAGAGTTAGCACCATAAATGAGATGTAAAGCAATTCCAAACACGATACCCAATCCTAATGCGGTAAATACTCTTTTAGGAAATGAGACGTGTTTTTTAGCCATTATAAATAACCCAATTAAGAATACAATCATAATGACAATATTAATAACTGTAAAAAAAGTCCCCATAATGAATCTCCTTATAATATTCTAATTCCGACATACTTTATAAGGATAATACTATTTATTTTATATTTCAATACTTTGAAATAAAAAGCATAAATTATAAGTTTTTGAAAAGACACAATAGCTAATTAAATTAAAACAATTTAAAGTTTTAAATTATTAATCATATAAAAAAAGGGTGAGGCAGTGGATTCAAAATGAATGCTGTCTCACCCTTATATTAATAGTATTGTGACAAATTGATAGTGTCACAACTGTTCGCTTTATTTGAAAGATTTATAAGTTAAATAATCGTGCAAAGAAACCTTTCTTTTCATCGTTAGGTCTACCAAGAGGAGATGACTGAGATTGTGTCGTAATATCCTCTTTTAATGTATCGATAGATTGTTGATTTTTATCATTAATTTCTTTAACTAAATCATTTTTAGTGTATTCAGATTGCTCTTTTTGAGCCGTTTGAATGGCTTCTTGAGCATTTTGAATAGCTAATAATGATTGATTATTAACATCTAATTTTTCAGTGATTTGATTTTGAAGTTCTTTTAATTCTGTTTGTTGTTGATGAACTTGACTGATCATTTGACCAAGCATTTGACGTTCTTCACGCATTTTTTGAATTTCTGTACGTAATTCTTCTACTAATTGCGTAGCGCTTTGATCCGCAGGTAATTGTTCATTGTCTTCTTTAACAATGACTTGTAAAAAGTCTTTTTCCTTTTCAAGCTCTTCAAAAGCTAAATCATAACTATTTGTTTGTTTTACTTTTTCAGCGATATCTTGGAAAAGTTCAATATCTTCTTCTTTAAAATCAGTAGCTTCACGGCCACGGTATTCAGTCTTACTAAGTTGATAGCCACGTTCTTCTAAATGTTGGACTATTTTACGGACTTGTTTTTCACTTAGTTCGACACGCTGAGCGAATTCTTTGGTTAACATAGCTGAAAGTCCTTTCGTTCATTGATTTATGTACACTGACGTTTGTCTTCTGTCAGTGAAACGTCAGTCTAACCTCGACTATTAGTTTAACCCTTTATATCGCTCATTTCAAGTGTTCCTAGTGTGGTAGGCGTAAATTCATTTTTACTAATAAAGGATAGATAATATCGCGTGAAATACCATTAGCAAATACATATTTTAAAATATAATTTGATTTCACACTTGCTGGGTATATATCTTTAGTTAATTCAATGTTTGATTTAATGAATAAATCTACTTTAAAAGGCGATTCAATTTTTGAGTAATTTGGATGTATATAATCAATTTCACTTTGTCTTTCAAAGCCATTAGATAGCAATAATTGCTGGCGTTGAGTGACTGCTTGTTGATTAATGTCTTGTAATGAGTGATCTGTTTTAGGCACTTCAACCATTACAAAATTAATATCACGAGCATGCACCTTATTAGAAAGTAGGTTTAATTGATGCTCAATTTCTTGTAGTGTGCTAACGAGGACATCTTCATAATCTGAAGTGTTATTCGCAATTAAGTGTATTAAAAAGGCTGAATTTGTTGTTGCTTCATAATGTGCTGTCGCTAAACTAATGATTTCATCATCTCGTATGCCCACGAGAAAAGTATAATCATTTTCTGTTTTATTATTTTTTAAGGATCGCTCAATAATATAGCTATCTTCATAAAAATTTACATCTAATTGTTGATTATAAAAAGCGATTGCTTTGTCATAATACGCATCTTTAATTGATTGAATCACATGAAATTTCATAATATCACCCCCACGAATATTTGTTTAAGTATAGCATATTTAGATAATAAGACGTCATTAATAAAACGTTATGAGACGAAAAAAGGCCGTAAGATAAACGCACTACTATAGCGCATCTTACGGCTTCAAAGTTTAAATCCAATCGTGATTATGATTTTGGACCTTTAGATTCATTCGCATAATGTGTGATATCAATTTCTTCGTAAGCTGAGTTATTTTCCTCAACTTCGTCATGTGAAGATTCATCTTTGTTAGCAACTACTAAAAATTTGCCGTCTAAGATTTCTTTTTTGTATTTTTCTTTTTGATCCTCAGATAAATCATAACGAGCTAAAACAGCTTCTTCACCGTCTTCGCCAGTTAATAATTTAGACATGCGATCACTAAATGAACCACTTGTGGCAATTAAAGTCACTTGAGAATCATGTAAATCATCTAAGTGTAATTTACTTTTACTTACAACGACTAATTCATTTTCTGAATATCCTTCAGCTTTTTTCTTTTGTACAACGTTATAAATTTCATCTTGCTTATCTAATACGGTAAAATCTGCCATATCAATCGCCCTCCATCTTTTCGTCCTACTTTTAATAAAAATATACCCTTAAGAATATTTATAAAACGCAACTATAGTTATTATATAATTAATTAAGAAGTGTTTACAAATAGTGTTGAGCAATATTTAGTTAAACGCTTACACGACAAAATATTATTGTGAAAGGGCTTATAACCATTTCTATGATATTGAAAATCAAGCAAAAGTTTGCTATTATCGTAAAATAATTTATATCACTCATATAATCTAAAGAATATGGCTTTAGAAGTTTCTACCATGTTGCCACAAACGACATGACTATGGGTTCAGAATCAATACATAAAATGGACGATGTTTATTTAAATGACTATCTAGAAATACTGTATAAGGTTGTTTCACTTTGGAGGTTGTATATTCATTCACTTCATCCTATGAGATAAAACAAATTTAAAATTATAAAGTGTTTAAAGAAGAATACATTTAAATATACGACTTCTTGAAATTTTAAAATGATATGTATTGCCTGTTCGCTCATGGATCCTGAAACTTTCTCGTAAAGTTTGAGGCTTTTTTTGTATACAAATTTAGGAGGTTTTGACGTGGAATCGCTTAGACAGAAAGTCAAAGAAGATGGCGTAGTAATTGATGAAAAAATATTAAAAGTTGATGGTTTTTAAATCATCAAATCGATGCAAAACTAATGCATGAAGTAGGCAAAACATTTTATGAGCAATTTAAAGATAAAGGTGTTACTAAGATTTTAACAATCGAGGCATCAGGCATTGCTCCAGCTATTATGGCGGCATTACATTTTGATGTCCCATGCTTATTCGCTAAAAAAGCGAAACCAAGTACGTTGAAAGATGGTTTTTATAGTACGGATATCCATTCGTTTACAAAAAACAAAACAAGTACAGTGATTGTCTCAGAAGAATTTCTAGATGAGAATGATACAGTTTTAATCATTGATGATTTCTTAGCAAATGGCGATGCCTCACTAGGATTATATGATATTGCACAACAAGCTAAAGCTAAAACAGTTGGTATTGGCATTGTTGTTGAGAAAAGTTTCCAAGATGGCAGACAAAGACTAGAAGAGGCAGGTTTAAATGTGTCTTCATTATGTAAAGTAGCCTCATTACAAGGCAACCAAGTGACTTTACTAGGTGAAAATGAATGAAGACGTTCATTTTAAGTTTACAACACTTATTAGCAATGTACGCCGGTGCAATCTTAGTACCAATCATCGTTGGTACGAGTTTAAAGTTTACACCAGAACAAATTGCGTATTTAGTCACAGTGGATGTTTTCATGTGTGGTGTAGCAACATTTTTACAAGCTAACAAAGTAACAGGTACAGGTTTACCCATTGTACTAGGATGTACGTTTACTGCAGTTGCACCTATGATTTTAATCGGTCAAACAAAGGGTCTGGATGTGCTATATGGTTCATTATTTATATCAGGTATTTTAGTTGTTATTATTGCACCATTCTTCTCTTACTTAGTTAAGTTCTTTCCACCTGTTGTAACAGGAAGTGTGGTTACAATCATTGGTATCAATTTAATGCCAGTTGCAATGAACTATTTAGCTGGTGGAGAAGGCGCTAAAGACTATGGAAATCCTAAAAATTTAATTTTAGGTGGCGTTACACTTATCATTATTCTTATCTTGCAAAGATTTACAAAAGGGTTCTTAAAATCTATTGCGATTTTAATCGGACTGGTTGCAGGAACAATATTGGCAAATCTGCTTGGTTTAGTAGATATTAAGCAAGTGGGAGAAGCCCATTGGTTAGGCATTCCTCAACCGTTTCGTTTTTCTGGTTTCGGTTTTGATTTAGGTGCGATACTGGTATTTACGATTGTAGCAATCGTAAGTTTAATAGAATCGACTGGTGTATATCATGCGCTAAGTGAAATTACTGGCAAAAAATTAGAAAGAAAAGATTTTCGTAAGGGTTACACTGCGGAAGGTCTTGCTATTGTATTAGGATCAATCTTTAATTCATTTCCTTACACGGCATATTCACAAAATGTTGGGTTAGTATCTTTATCAGGTGCGAAGAAGAATAAAGTGATTTACGGTATGGTAGTTTTACTACTCATTTGTGGTTGTATTCCTAAATTAGGTGCTTTAGCTAATATCATTCCATTACCTGTATTAGGCGGTGCAATGATTGCGATGTTTGGTATGGTGATGGCTTACGGTGTTAGTATTTTAGGTCATATTGATTTTAAGAATCAAAATAATTTATTAATCATTGCAGTATCTGTAGGATTGGGTACAGGTATTAGTGCAGTACCACAAGCGTTTAAAGCTTTAGGTGAGCAATTTGCATGGCTAACTCAAAACGGTATTGTATTAGGCGCGATTTCTGCAATTATTCTTAATTTCTTTTTTAATGGTATAAAGTATAAACAAAGCGAAGAAAATGTGAAATAATAGAAATAACTATATATAAAAATGGAGGCTGTATTATCAATGTGGGAAAATAAGTTTGCTAAAGAATCTTTGACGTTTGACGATGTTTTATTAATTCCAGCAGCATCAGATGTGTTACCTAGTGATGCGGATCTTAGTGTTGAATTATCAGAACGAATTAAATTAAATATTCCAGTTATATCAGCTGGTATGGATACAGTAACCGAATCTAAAATGGCAATTGCAATGGCACGTCAAGGTGGTCTAGGTGTCATTCATAAAAATATGGGCATCGAAGAACAAGCTGAAGAAGTTCAAAAAGTTAAACGTTCAGAAAACGGTGTTATCACAAATCCATTCTATCTAACACCTGATGAAAGTGTATATGAAGCAGAGGCGTTGATGGGTAAATACCGTATTTCAGGTGTACCAATTGTGAGTGATAAAGAATCAAGAGCATTAGTAGGTATTTTAACTAATCGTGATTTACGTTTTATAGAAGATTTTTCAATCAAGATTTCTGATGTGATGACTAAAGAAAACTTAATTACAGCTCCTGTAGGCACAACATTGGATGAAGCCGAAACAATTCTACAAGAACATAAAATTGAAAAATTACCTTTAGTGGAAAATGGCCGTTTAGAAGGTTTAATTACAATTAAAGATATTGAAAAAGTCCTTGAATTCCCTCATGCAGCTAAAGATGCGCATGGTCGTTTGCTCGCTGCAGCAGCTATCGGGACATCTAAAGATACAGAAATTCGCGCTCAAAAATTAGTCGAAGCTGGTGTAGATGCATTAATTATCGATACAGCACACGGTCATTCTAGTGGCGTGATTCAAGAAGTTAAAAAAATGAAAGAAACATATCCTGAAGTTACTATTATCGCAGGTAATGTAGCGACTGCTGAAGCAACACGTGCATTATTCGAAGCTGGTGCTGACGTAGTTAAAGTTGGTATTGGACCAGGATCAATTTGTACAACACGTGTCGTAGCAGGTGTAGGTGTACCTCAAATTACAGCGATTTATGATTGTGCAACGGAAGCACGTAAATTTGGAAAAGCAATCATAGCAGATGGCGGTATTAAATTCTCTGGTGATATTATTAAAGCGTTAGCAGCTGGTGGACATGCAGTAATGCTAGGAAGTTTATTAGCTGGTACTGAAGAAAGCCCAGGTGCCACTGAAGTATTCCAAGGTAGACAGTATAAAGTGTACCGAGGCATGGGTTCTTTAGGCGCAATGGAAAAAGGATCAAATGACCGTTACTTCCAAGAAGACAAATCTCCTAGAAAATTTGTCCCTGAAGGTATTGAAGGTCGTACAGCTTACAAAGGTCCATTACAAGATACAATTTACCAACTTATGGGTGGCGTAAGAGCTGGTATGGGTTATACAGGTTCACCTGACTTAAAAACATTACGTGACGAAGCACAATTCACACGTATGGGTCCTGCTGGTTTAGCAGAAAGTCATCCACATAATGTACAAATTACTAAAGAATCACCTAACTACTCATTTTAAAATTAACGTAGTGTGATGATGGCAGTTTGTTAGAAAGAATGGGGAGCACTTTTCAATTCAAATATGTTTGTCTCAGAGTTTGTTCACTTTAAAACATAATCTTGGAGCAATACATTTGGAAAGTGTCTCTCTATTATTTACATAAAATTCAATTTAAAGGAGATCCACAATTATGGAAATGGCTCAAGAGCAAGAGTTGATTCTTGTCTTAGACTTTGGTAGTCAATATAACCAATTGATTACACGTCGTATTCGTGAAATGGGCGTATACAGTGAATTACACGATCACGAAATTTCAATTGAAGAAATCAAACGTATGAATCCGAAAGGTATCATCCTTTCAGGTGGTCCAAACTCAGTTTATGAGGAAGGTTCATTTACGATTGACCCCGACATTTATAATTTAGGTATTCCTGTACTCGGTATTTGTTATGGTATGCAGTTGACGACGAAACTTTTAGGTGGAAAAGTTGAACGCGCTAACGAACGTGAGTATGGAAAAGCAATAATTAATGCGAAATCAGATGATTTATTCTTCGGTTTACCATCTGAACAAACAGTATGGATGAGTCATTCTGATAAAGTGATTGAAATTCCAGAAGGATTTGAAGTTATCGCGGATAGTCCAAGTACAAGTTATGCAGCAATTGAAGACAAAGAACGCCGAATTTACGGTGTTCAATTCCACCCTGAAGTACGTCATACAGAATACGGTAATGATTTATTAAGAAACTTTGTGCGTCGTGTTTGTGAATGTACGGGCGAATGGACAATGGAAAACTTTATTGAAATTGAAATTGAAAAAATTCGTAACCGTGTTGGCAATCGTAAAGTCTTATGTGCGATGAGTGGTGGTGTAGATTCATCAGTTGTAGCAGTCTTATTACATAAAGCGATTGGCGATCAATTAACATGTATCTTTGTTGACCATGGATTACTTCGTAAAGGCGAAGGGGACATGGTTATGGAACAATTTGGTGAAGGTTTCGACATGAATATTATTCGTGTGAATGCACAAGAGCGTTTCATGGATAAATTAAAAGGGGTATCTGATCCAGAACAAAAACGTAAGATTATTGGTAATGAATTTGTATACGTGTTTGATGATGAAGCGGCTAAATTAACAGATGTTGATTTCTTAGCACAAGGTACACTTTATACTGATGTCATTGAATCAGGCACTAAAACAGCGCAAACAATTAAATCTCACCATAACGTAGGTGGATTACCAGAAGATATGGAATTTGAACTTATTGAGCCTATCAATACATTATTCAAAGACGAAGTACGCGCTTTAGGTATTGAATTAGGTATTCCTGAACATTTAGTTTGGAGACAACCATTCCCAGGTCCAGGTTTAGGTATCCGTGTGTTAGGTGAAATTACAGAAGATAAATTAGAAATTGTGCGTGAATCAGATGCGATTTTACGTGAGGTTGTGCGTGAAGAAGGTCTTGAAAGAGATATTTGGCAATACTTCACAGTTCTTCCTGGCATTCAATCTGTAGGTGTAATGGGAGATTATCGTACGTATGATCATACTGTAGGTATCCGTGCAGTAACATCTATCGACGGTATGACAAGTGACTTCGCCCGCATTGATTGGGAAGTCTTACAAAAAATCTCAAGCCGTATTGTAAATGAAGTCGATCACGTTAACCGCGTAGTCTATGACATTACGTCTAAGCCACCAAGCACTATTGAGTGGGAATAAGAGTCAACAAATAAGTATAGGCTAGAAACACCTTTATAATAGGGTTTCTAGCCCTTTTTAATATGAGAGGTTATATAAATGAAATTAAATAAAATGAAGCTTCAAGGAGAAAATTATTCTAAGGCATTAGCCATTTGGGAACGTTCAGTTATAGCTACACATGATTTTTTAAAAGAGAAGGATAGAATACAACTTAAAAAGGAAATACCAACATACTTCCCATATGTTGAAGCATATTTATGGTTCGACGGGAACGACATCATTGGCTTTTCCGGGACTCATGATTCAAATTTAGAAATGTTATTTTTAGATCCTAAGTATTTTAAACAAGGATATGGCACGGCAATACTTCAAAGTCTAATTCGAGACCATAATGTTCGGTATGTGGATGTAAACAAAGATAACCCCGGTGCCTTGGCATTTTATCGCAAGAACGGATTCATAAAATATGATGAATCTGCAAAGGATGGACAAGGTAGGGATTATCCAATCGTGCATCTTAAATTGTAAATGGTTTTACTTCTTCCATGCCATTAATAATTCATTATGGTTTGTTTTATCAATATTGGCGTCGATTTTTATGAAACCTAAATCCGTATAAAAATGAACGGCGCGATGGTTTTCTTCAAATACTTTTAAAGATAAATAATCATATTCAGATTGTAAATGCTTAATGAGTGCATGCCCAATCCCTTGGTCTCGAAATTCTTCTTTTACAAACAAGCCGGCTATGTAAGTGTTATTAAGCCCGCAAAATGCGACAATGTCCTTACCATTTTTATAAACGTAAACCTCAGCATACTTAAGAGCATCAAGTACAGTAGTATAGTTGTCTATCCAATAAAAACTATCAATAAAGGTATGTGTATCTAAATTTGCATTAAGCCAAATATTGCCTAATACTTTTATTGTTTTGCGATTTTTCTTTTTTAAATGTTCAATCATAGTAGACACCAACTTTAAATGTTTAATAGGTTATATCAAAGTGATAAAGGTATTAATGCTATAGTCTGGGACGACAAATTTAGAAAGAATTCTGCCCCACTCCCCCTTGTCTAAAGATACGAATTCGATTCGTTCGTCATCATAAACGGTGATTGCGATAGTCAATGAAGATGATCTGATTATGTATTAATCACAACATATCTGATGATGTACATCTCTAGTATTTGATTCACTATTACCCTAAATTTACGTGTATTGTTCTGAAATGAACATATTATTAAGAAAAATTCACTAAATATTAATTAAATCAATAATTATAAGAGGTTTTTTAAAATATTTTTAAGCGGTTTCACAAAATTGTTACATGCATGACTGTTAAAATATGTTACTTTATAGTTAAACAAAATAAATTCATTTTATCCACTGACGTTCAATCTTTATCCATATAGAGATTGAGCGTTTTGTTTATTAACGCATAAAAAGAGTGAAATCTAATGATTTCACTCTTTTTATGGAATGTTTATGTGCGTTATGCGAGACTTATTTTTTAGTTAAGTCGATGATGAATTTAACAAGTTCAATAATACCAGAAATGATTCCCATTTTGAGTACCTCCTTATTAAATGTTAAATAAAGTATAACGTGACTTTGAATATCTGTGGGCGATAGTTCCTAACTCAATGAAAGCGTTTCGTATTCGTTAGATTTCAGACAATTAGTAACGATAAATCATGCCTATCTGAATGATTAAAGGTCGATAATAATATTGGATAAACGAAATACCCTTCGAATACGTTAATAGATTGACTTTTTAGCAATAATTTTTTATATTGTATGTATTGTGCTGAATTTTTACATAGGTCTTTATCAAGCAGTTGTGCAAGGGTACGCAGTATTCATTGTTCAATTGAAGGATGAGACATATGGTTGATGATACATATAAGGTAGCTTGAAAGAGCATTTATACATATTAAGTAAATGAGTTCTCATAGAAACCTACAATAGTTAGTAAATATCTGATATCTAAGGATAAAACTAGACTATTGTAGGTTTTTTCTTATATTGTTTATAGTATAAGGGAACTTTTTTAATGAAATAGATTGAAGACATGGAGGAGCGGCAATGTTAAGTTCAGGTTTTTTACTAACATTATTTTTCGTAACGCTTGTCATTGCAGTGTTAAGTGGCTTGATTTTTTTAGTGCCATCGGTTCCTGTAAAATACATACGTTTACATTTAACTTTACTTCTATTACCTGTCATTGTAGGAGTAATTGGCTTAATCACTATTAATGGCAGAGATATCGTAGGCATCTTTGCGCTAGACAAATTAGCTTGGTTAGTAGGTGCCTTTGTACTCGCTTTAGGGTTTATAATTCAAAAATTCTCTACACGTTACTTATTAGGTGATCGTAATTATCGTAAATACTTCCCGTTATACACATTTACAACGGTATTTGCGTCTGTAGGTTGGCTAAGTAATGATTTACGTTTAATGGTTATTTGTTGGGGATTGACATTATTTTGTTTAACGCAACTGATTCGACTCAATCGTTCATGGAAAGTACCAGCTGAAGCAGCAAAGGTTTCAGCACGATCATTTATCATTGGTTGGGTAGCATTACTTTTAGCTGTCGTTGTATTTTATATTGGTACAGGCGATTGGGTTATCGACCCATCACAAGATTATGATGTTGCAATGAGTTATGGACTGAAATTAATTGTAGATTTATTACTCGTTATTGCAGTTATTATTCCAGCAGCACAGTATCCATTCCAAAGCTGGTTAATTGAATCTGTTGTAGCACCCACACCTGTTTCTGCAATTATGCATGCTGGTATTGTAAATGCAGGTGGCATCATTTTAACGCGTTTTTCACCTGTGTTTGATAATAGTATTGCCTTAACGTTATTACTTATTATTTCAAGTATTTCTGTACTTATCGGTTCAGGAATTAGCTTGGTGCATGTTGATTATAAAAGACAGCTTGTAGGTTCAACAATGAGCCAAATGGGTTTTATGCTTGTACAATGTGCGTTAGGTGTTTATTCTGCTGCGATTATTCACTTGATTTTACATGGCGTCTTCAAAGCAACGCTATTCTTACAATCAGGATCAATTGTTAAACGTTTTAATATCCCAACACCACCTAATGTTAAACGTTCTTATGCTTGGACAGTGTTAGGGAGAACATTAGCAATTGTTATTGCAGTTATTTTCTTTTTAACAAGTTCGCACACACCTTATACATTAATTAGTGCATTTATTTTAGCATGGTCGTTATCTGTATCGTGGAATCAGATGGTTGCGCTAAATAGAGGAATGATGGGTAGGATGATTGGCATAGCAATGCTCATCATTGTAGCGCTTGTTTATGTTGTGACCCATGACGTATTTGTCAATATTTTAAGTAATGTATATATGGTTGCGCCACACCCACCATTCATTAGCGTGGTCATTTGTATTGCCATTCTAGTATTAGGTAGTATCTTTAGCATTTGGGTAGCACGTCGTCGTTCGTCAACAGCTTTTGCTAAAGTATATTTATGGCTTGTGAAAATTGGGGAAGCAAAATTTAAATCGGTTGAAAGTCATCCGAATTATTTAAAAAAATATTTATAAGAGGTGGCATCAAACATGACTATAACTAAATTTAACATAGAGGACACAGTCAAAGCGGCACGTCGTGTGATTACACCACTATCTCCGATCTCTATCTTTGCTGCACGTAATCCGTGGGAGGAAATGGAACATGAAACGTTTGATCAAGTTGCTCAATGGTTTAAACATGTTCGCGATATAGATTTGTACCCAAGTCATGCATCGGTGATGACTGCTTTGGAAAATGGAGAGATAGATCAAACACTCGTAGAAGCAGACGTTCAACAAGCTATTAAAGCTTACGATACATCAGTGCCAAAATCACATATTGATACTTATTGTAAGAACGCAATGCGCATTAAGGATGTGCCTACAAACCTAATAACTAAAGAAGCCTATTTAAAGATTGAAGTTTCTAAGCTTAAACGTGTATTTGAAGATGAACCTTTTAAATACGCACGTTCAAAAAGTGCGAATGCGTTTAATGCTAAAGGCGAATCTTTAATGGATGAACTGAATACACATATTATTAAGTGGTCTAAATTATATTTGGATAACTTCCAATCAAGTTGGACAATGCCGAAAAGAGAAAAAGGATTTTATATCTCTTGGTTGCATCTCGCACAGCACGATCCCATGTTGAGTAAGACACAACGTAAAATGGTTAAAACATTACCTCAAGATTATAGAGAAGCTTTAATTATGGCATTGAACCATTTAGATATAGCGGAAGATGAACGAGAGTCTTATTTAACAGGACATTTCTTATCGTTACCAGGTTGGGCTGGAATGATGTATTATCGTGCCGAACAACATGAGCATGAAGCGGACTTATTAACACAGTATCTTGCTATACGATTAACGATGGAATGTATTTTATTAGATACTGAAAAAATGAGTCGCCCGGCAGTCTTAAATGTGGAAAGACGAATTAAAGAATTGGTAAGTAAGTGGTTATATTATGGAGAAATGTCTATTGATGATTGGGCATCGATGTCTATTGAAGATCAGTTAGAACATTTAAGATTTGCACATGATTTTAACCCGCTTTATTTCAAAAAATTATGGCTTGAAGCATGGGAAGAAACGCATGAACGTGAGTTAGTGGAAGCGATATATGATAAATCTGTTAAACCAGTTAAACAAGAAACACAAGTTCAATTAGCCTTTTGTATTGATGTGCGTTCTGAACCATTTCGTCGTCATTTAGAAAGTGAAGGACCATTTGAAACAATCGGCATTGCAGGTTTCTTTGGACTTCCAATTAGAAAAGAAGTGCTAGATGAACAATTTACACATAATTCATTGCCTGTTATGGTATCGCCGGCTTATGCCATTAAAGAGTACGCGGATCGTCATGCTCTAAATACGTATAATCAACAGCAACATTCGGTTACGTCTATGTTCTATACATTTAAATTGATGAAACATAATGTTTTACCAAGTTTACTATTACCGGAATTAAGTGGACCATTTTTAAGTTTGAATACGATTGCGAGTACATTGATGCCGAAGAAGACAGGGCATTTTGTTCGTAATTTTACCAAGAATTGGTTGAAGAAACCTGAAGCTAAACTAACAATAGACCGTGAACATGAAGTTTATAGTGATTTACCAATCGGTTTCACAGAAGAAGAACAAGTTGCCTTTACAAGACAAGCATTACAATTGATGGATTTAACGACGAACTTTGCCCCTTTAATTGTATTAGGGGGTCATGGAAGTGTGTCTAATAATAATCCGTACCATGCCTCGCTAGAATGTGGTGCTTGTGGCGGTGCATCAAGTGGCTTTAATGCTAAATTATTAGCAATGATGTGCAACTTGCCTCACGTTCGTAAAGCTTTAAAAAGTGAAGGTATAGTGATTCCAGATTCAACGGTCTTTGTGGCTGCAGAGCACAAGACGTCTATCGATGACTTAGAATATATTTATATGCCTGAATTAACGACAGAAGCACAACATGCATTGGATATGTTAAATGAAGCTATGCCGCGTGTAAGTTATAAGGCAAATTCTGAACGTCTAGCAAATCTTCCTGGCTTAGATCAAGAACATTTAAAAGACCCAGTGGCAGAAGCACATCGCTTTGCGAATGACTGGAGTGAGATTCGTCCAGAATGGGGCTTAGCACGTAATGCGGAATTTATTATTGGCCAACGTAGTATTACTGCAGGCACTGATTTAGAAGGGCGTGCTTTCTTACATAATTATGATTGGAAGAAAGATGCTGATGGACAATTATTAAACACAATTATTTCAGGACCAGCGCTAGTAGCCCAATGGATTAATTTACAATATTACGCATCGACGGTTGCGCCGCATTTTTACGGAAGCGGAAATAAAACGACGCAATCTGTTACGTCTGGTGTCGGTGTCATGCAAGGGAATTCAAGTGATTTACTTGCCGGGTTGCCTTGGCAATCAGTTATGGCAGCGGATAACAAGATTTATCATTCTCCAATTCGATTACTGGTCGTTATTCAAGCGCCGGATCAATATATCAAAGACTTACTTGAGAATAATGTTAAGTTCAAGCAGAAAGTGGATAATCACTGGGTACGTTTGGCTAGTATTGATGAGAACGATAGCTGGAAAGACTGGTAGGGAGTTCGGTTTTTCCGAAAAAAATGATAAAATAAGGTTAATCAATCAATAGGAGATAAAAGATTAATCATGGCTAAATCTAAAGGTGCTTATGAGGCAGAAATTAGTAAAGCAATTACGCAATGGGAAAAGGACTTTCTCGGACGTGGCTCACTCTCAGTAAAAACGGATATATTACGCGATATGATTATCGTCAATTTGCAAGGCGTATTAACACCAGCCGAGTATAGAGTATGTAAAACGCAAGAAGGTTTACTTAACATTAAACGTACGCGTTCAGAACTGGTGGAATCCGGTCAAGATGATTTGATGCAATTAATCTTAGATATTACTGGGGTTAGTGTAAGTAGTTTCCATAGTGATTTAAGTACGATTACAGGTGAACGTGTGATTGTATTTAAACTAGATACTAATTTGGAAAAGCAACTTTAATATTCAACAACAAGCATTGTAATATAAATTTAGAAAAGTACCCTATCTAGTCAGCAATAGAAACTGACCTTCAGGGTACTTTTTATTTATAGGAAGGTTAATGGATGCATGATTCATTTATATTTTATAATTTCTAATTAAGAGATTATTTTAGTGGTTTAGTGTACAATTTACACAAAGGTAATCTAGGAGTTGAAAGTGATGCGCGTAAATGAATTTAAGCAACCCATTGGAGAAGCATTAGATGATTTTGTGACGCCGCCTTTTCCTAATAAACAATTATTAGAAGGGCATTATGGCAGCTTAGCAAAGTTGAATAGTCATCACACAGATGATTTGTATGATGTGCTATGTGATGTTGAATCAAGACATATTTGGACGTACCTTTATGAAGGCCCTTTTGATTCTAAGTCGGAATTTGAACAATACATTAACCAACTGATTGATAGTGAAGATAAATATTTCTTTACGATTATAGATAAGGTGCAGTACAAACCTCTAGGTATTGTGGCATTAATGCGCATAAATCCAGAACAAGGATCGATAGAAGTGGGCAATATCATTTATTCTAATCAATTACAGCAAACACGTGTAGCTACAGAAGTTCAATATTTGTTAGCAAAATATGTATTTGAACAACTAGGTTACAGACGATATGAATGGAAATGTGATAATTTAAATGCGCCTTCTAAGCATGCTGCACAACGATTTGGCTTTACATACGAAGGGTTATTTAGACATTCTAATATTTGTAAAGGTCGTAATCGCGATACGGCTTGTTTCTCAATGTTAGATAGCGAGTGGCCAGATGTGAAACTAAGATTCGAACATTGGCTTGCACCGTCTAATTTCAATAAGGATGGACAACAAATTAAACATTTAAATGACTTTTAATGAAGTGATTTAAATGAATGCGAATTACAGAAAACAATGAAATTAGGGACTGATGAACGTATGAGGAAACAAAAAAGAGAAATATCACCTATGACGACGGTACCTATGTTCATGATTGGGTTAATTATTTTTATTATTGTAGCAATAAATGTCAGTCGTGATACATTAATGGTTCAATATATCGATAAAGGATCATTACATTGGCTAACCGATTACTTTGGTGAACCAAAACGCAGATTTGGTGACGGCATTTGGCATAATTTTATGACGTTTTGTGCTGAAATAGGAGAAGTAAAATCTGTTATCTATATCACGTTATTTTTAGCTATCATTTTATTATTTAAACATTTTAAGCTAGCTATTTGGATGCTTTTAACGGTATCCAGTGGTACGTTATTAAATTATTTGATTAAAGAGCTAATTGAAAGACCACGTCCATATAATCATTTGATGCGAGATCATGGTTATTCCTTTCCAAGTGGCCATTCTAATGCGAGTACGCTATTAGCGTTAATGTTATTCATTATCTTAATTCCACTAATCAAGTTTAAAGCTATCAAGATTATAGCCAGTATTATAACCATTATCGTATGGATAGGTGTATTGTGTTGCCGACTATATTTTCATGCGCATTATATAACGGATGTAGTTGGAGGTGTGACATTAGCTATAGTGTGGATAGCATTGTTTTTAATGATACTACCACTGTTTAACCTTAATCTTCGTCATAAATCTAATAATAATGAATAGGACAACATCTTTTTAACAAAGGGGAGATGGCAATGCCAAAAGATAAAGCATGTACTTTAGTTCTTGGTGGTGGCGGTATTACAGGGATTGCATGGGAATCAGGCGTCTTAGCTGGATTGATTGAAAGTGGTGTGAGTTTAGATTTAGCAGATAGAATCATTGGCACATCAGCAGGATCATTTGTAGGTGCAGTACTGGCGAATGGTGATGATATGCGCACATATTACTATGAATTAAATGAGCGCAGAGATGATAGTGATCGGGCGACGGTTTCTTCAGATATTTATCGTTTATGGCAGAATGCCTTTATTGTAGGTCGTGATGATGCTGTAAAAGTAGGGCAAATGATGGGAGACATTATATATACGAGACCCTCTCGTGTCGATTTATCTAAACGTAAGCAAGCCATACGACAGCGTTTAGGAGATGTAGGGTGGCACGATAATTTGGAAATTACCGCTATGAATGCTAAAACAGGTGAAGTTACTACATTTCATTCACATAGCGATGTAACACTTGAAGAAGCTGTGACAGCAAGTGGCGCAGTACCGGGTATTTGGCCGCATATACATTTGAATCATCGTGACTGGATTGATGGGGGCATGGTTTCTCCTACTAACGCAATGTTAGCAGAAGGTGCTGATAGTATCATTATATTGGCACCGTTAGCGGATGGCTTAGGTATGATACCGGGGGCATTTGATGATGCTAAACGATTGCGTGAACATAGCCATGTTCTAGTGATAAGTCCAGATAGTAAGAGTAGAGTAGAAATTGGAGATAACATTTATGATCCTAATAACATCTTAAAAATAGGGAATGCGGGGTATGAGCAAGGCAAATCCCTCGCACAACGCATTCATATGGAATTTAGCGAGTGGGTTGAATGATTTTTCACATTTAAGACTACGCGCAATGTCATCATGTGTTTATTTTTAAAATAAGGAGAGATTAAGAATGAAAGTAAAATCACCACGCCCCATTCATTTACAAGGGACACGTGAAGAAGCAGTATTATTGCTGCATTCATTTACTGGTACAATTCGTGATATTAAACCATTAGCACAGACACTTAATAATGAAGGTTACACATGTTACGCACCTAATTACAAAGGGCATGGGTTACCACTCGACCAGTTTACACAATATACTGTTCATGATTGGTGGAATGATGTCCTTGATGGTTATCAATTCCTAAGAGATGCAGGGTATGACACAATTTATGCAACTGGCGTATCTTTAGGCGGTCTATTCACTTTAAAATTAGCTGAAACGGTAGATGTTGCCAAAATTGCAGTCATGTCCGCACCAAGTGAAAAGGAAGAAGCGGGTATTGTATGGCGTATGGAACGTTACGGTCAACGCATGAATGAGTTAATGAATGTAGATGGTGATGCCGCACAGGCGCAGCTAAATTATATAGAAGACTATCGCGCTAGCGTTCGTGTATTTAAAGATTTTATTTCAAATATTACTGCTCATTTAGGCGATATTACAACACCGGCAAGCATTCTTTATGGAGAAAAAGATGAACAATCTTATCAAGATAGCGCACATTATATTTATGAACATATTAGTAGTGCAGATAAAGATTTAACACCTCACCCTTTATGTAAACACCTTATGACACATGGTGAGGGTAGTGATAAAGTAGAATCACAAATTGCAGCATTTTTTATGACTAACTAAATGGAGTGTAAAGAATGAAACGTACATTTTTATTAACATACATAACGACGTCTGGTAAAAATTATACTGAATTTAAAACATTTCAAAATGGCCCTGATCATGATACATGCGTACAACGTCTTATTGATGAATTTGATGAACTGGCTTATTTATTTTTAAAAACGGGCCAACAATCGCATTATATTAACATTGATCATATTGAAAGTTTAAGCATTCAAGAAGTCGTGGACGGACAAGAAGTGATGTACGATTTTGAAGATTAATCTATTCATTAATCGCATAATATAAGTAGTATATATTTTGAAATACTAAATAAACATTGTCTGGATACAAATCATTTTATTAATGGAGAAAATTAGAAATAAAATAAATTCATTGCCGGTCCCCAGCATGCTTAGCTTGTAAAATCACTTTCGTGATTTTTTATGGAGAAAAGCTTGAATTAAGCGCCTTCTCAGTTCAGTCAGTTACTGCGAATTTGCAAAATAGCTTCATTATATTATTTTTGTCCCAGCCTATTTTTTCTTTCATGAACACACGCATTGATATATATTGTGGTCTTTATCAATTATTTTGATACCATTAGGGACGATGAATAACATAACGTCCCGAATATGTTGATAAGGTACAAACACTGAACCGCCTTGAATGTTAAATGGGGACGTAAACCTGAATCCCTCATCCTCAACACAATATAACCACCTATAACTTCTATACCTTTCCAATAATTAGCGCTAATCTTTTGTGAAGCAATGTCGTTATACGCCTTCGTTCGTCATTAGGATTAGTTAAATTTTACTATAAATTTAAAAAAATAAAAAAACTATGTATATTGCACTTATAAGCAAGACATGTTACAGTATTACTTAAGTGCATAAACGCTTTAACGCGCTAAAGGGAGTGGAACGATTGAGCAAAGAATCACAATGGAAGACATCAACTGGATTTATTTTAGCGAGTGCGGGATCGGCGATTGGCTTGGGCGCAATGTGGAAATTTCCGTACATGGCAGGCATCTATGGTGGAGGTGCTTTTCTACTACTATTCTTAATATTTACTATATTTGTAGGCTTACCACTATTAATTATGGAATTTACAGTAGGTAAGATGGGGAGAACTTACACTACTCAAATATATAGCAAGTTAACTGGTAAGAAGTGGCTAAATATTATTGGGTGGAATGGTAATTTAGCAGTATTTATATTATTTGGTTTTTATAGTGTTATAGGTGGATGGATCATTATTTATATCGGTAACGTGATATTACAAATGTTATCTATCGAGAAGACATCTTTAACCAGCATTAATTTTGAAGCAATTATTAGTAATCCATGGTTAACCGTTTTGGGCCAAGGGATTTTTATCTTTTTAACGATGATTATCGTAATGTTAGGCGTTGAAAAAGGATTAGAAAAAGCATCAAAAGTGATGATGCCGTTGTTATTTATTTTTCTAATTATAGTTGTGGTGAAATCTTTAACTTTAGACGGTGCGGTAGACGGTGTTCGCTATATTTTACAACCACGTTTAGAAGATATTTCTATGGAAGGTATTTTATTTGCGTTAGGGCAATCATTCTTTACATTATCGTTGGGAACAACGGGAATGATTACTTACGCTAGTTACGCGCCTAAAGAAATGACTATTAAGTCATCAGCAATTTCAATTGTGATTATGAATATTTTAGTATCCGTACTAGCTGGCTTAGCTATATTCCCAGCTTTGAAGACATTTGGCTATGAACCTCAAGAAGGTCCAGGCTTATTATTTAAAGTATTACCTTTAGTGTTTAATCAAATGGGCTTTGGTGTTACGTTTTACTTCCTATTCTTAATCTTATTCTTATTTGCAGCATTAACATCATCTATTTCATTATTAGAATTAAACGTATCAAACTTTACTAAAAATGATAATTCTAAACGTAAATCTGTAGCGTTTATCGCAAGTATACTGATATTAATGATTAGTATTCCAGCGACTTTATCGTTTAGTAGTTTAAGCGATATTAAGTTTGGCGCAGGAACAATTTTTGATAATATGGATTTTGTCGTATCAAATATTTTAATGCCATTAGGTGCGCTTGGAACAACGCTAGTAGTGGGTCAATTGTTGGATAAAGATGCCTTAAAAGAAAGTTTCGGACGCGACAAGTTCAAATTCTTTGCACCTTGGTATTTTTTAATTAAATTTATCATGCCAGTCGTTATCATACTTGTGTTTATCGTGCAGTTATTCTAAGAAATATATTAAAATAGAGGTTAGCCACATACATGTGGCTAACCTCTTATTTTTTACTTGAAACGAGCATTGATAAAGTCGCGCTCAATTTCTAATAACGTTATATAATCTTTAGACATTATTTCTTTGCCAATCTCAATATTTTTAGAAATAATAAAGTCGGCAAGTTCACGATTATCTTCCTCAGAATCAAAGAATGTGAGTGCCCGTTTTATTGTATCCTTTTCGGAAAAGAGAATTAACGTCCGTCCGTAGGTTAAGTCCTCTTTACTTCTTTGATACGAAGCTTCTAAAAACGCAAATATTTTTGCGCCATCATTGTATTCAAAAGCTGTATTGATATCACTTTGAACTTTATCAGCAATATTTGACAATCGTGATTGTTCTGCTGGTGCTTCAGGCTTATAGTGATCTCTTACATATTCTTTCCATTTTGTTAGTTCAGTATCAATATGTTGTTTTAATTCTGAGTTATTATTTTTTGTATTGAATGTATCAACTCGTTGTTGTAAGTCGCTTAAATCCATTAAATCGTCACGATGAAGTTGACTCTGTTCAAATGCTTTATAGTGATCATTTTCATGAGTAGCCATTAATCATTCCCTCCCTTTGAAATACTTTAATGATTATTCCTTTAATAGTTTTATTTGAAACATATGTTTTAGAACGTTAAGGAGATCATTGATAAGTTAGGAAGTGTATAGGTGTAACTGCTCAAGGTTACATATTTTCAAAATGAACGTCTTGTTTACGTAATTCTTTCATGACTTTCTCAGAAATTGCAGAATTATTAATTGAAACATTTTTAAAAATGCAATCTTTAATTTTTACGCTATCTAGTTGGCATAAATCTAATGCTACATTTTCAAAGACTACTTTCTTTAAAACAACATCCTTGAAAGTAACGTTACGTAGGCTACAGTCTTTGAAGGTCGTATGTTCTATCGTTAATGCGTTGAATTCACTATTATCGAAAGTAGTTACACTGTAATTCACTTTACGCATTAGTGTCTTAAAGCAATTAATATTCACAAAAATACTACTGCTAAAATCACAATTAATTAACTTAGTATTAACTACGGAATGGACATTTTTAAATATACCTTCTGAGAAGTCGCAATTTTTAAAATAACTTTTATTGACTTCTAAATCGTCATACATCGCGTTTCGGAAGGTACTATGAGTATATTTTTTACTTTTAAACTGTTCATTAGTGAACACAGATAAAGATAAATCGGCTTTTGATGTCATTATGATTCTCCTTTAAGTATGATTCATATAAATCATCAGTTATTGCTTTTGCATCGTTATTATCGTAACACGAGTATTAAGTTGAACGATAGTTATTGAGATACGAGTACATGTATGATTACATAGGAAATTTTAAAATTTGTAGTTTTGCATAAATCTTAAGATTATCGTATAATTCATAGTGATTGAGTAAGAATTTATAAAACAGTATTGGGAATCATGAATATTTTAAACAGAAGGTAGGTTGAGTCAAAGCGAATAAAGCGCTTTAGATGATTAATATGATTGCATTTGACTTAATAGGACAAACACCATTAGTATTACTGGAAAGTTTCAGCGATGAAAATGTTCAGATATATGCAAAATTAGAGCAATTTAATCCGGGTGGCAGCGTGAAAGATCGACTAGGTAAATATCTTGTTGAAACAGCTATAAAAGAAGGTCGTGTGTCATCTGGCGATACAATTGTTGAAGCTACGGCAGGTAATACAGGAATAGGACTTGCAATTGCTGCTAATCGATATCATTTAAATTGTGTTATTTTTGCGCCGGAAGGTTTTTCGGAGGAGAAGATATCCATCATGCGTGCATTAGGCGCTGATATTAAACGTACACCGAAAGCGCAAGGAATGATTGGTGCGCAAACTGAAGCAAGACGTTATGCTCGAGATTTCGAAGCGGTATATATGAATCAATTTGAAACTGAGCACAATCCAGCTGCATACACCCATACATTAGGGAAACAATTGACAGATGCTTTACCAAACATTGACTACTTTGTTGCTGGTGTTGGTTCGGGAGGCACATTTACAGGTGTTGCACAGCATCTTAAACAATACAATGTAAAGAATGTGATTGTTGAACCCGAAGGCTCAATATTGAATGGTGGCGAAGCACATGCACACGATATTGAAGGTATTGGTTCAGAGAAATGGCCGATCTTTTTGGAACGTAGCTTAGTTGATCACATTATTACAGTGAGTGATAACGATGGCTTTGAGAATGTGAAACGCTTAGCGCAACAAGAAGGATTGTTAGTAGGTAGTTCATCAGGAGCTGCGCTACAAGGTGCTTTAGACATTAAAAATAAAATCGATAAAGGCGTTATTGTGACCATTTTTCCAGATGGAAGCGATCGTTATATGTCGAAGAAAATATTTGATTACAAAGGAGAATAATGATTATGAAGAAAAAAACACAAATGATTCACGGTGGACATACAACAGATGATTTTACAGGTGCAGTAACAACACCAATTTATCAAACAAGCACGTATTTACAAGATGACATTGGCGACTTGAGACAAGGGTATGAATACTCTCGTACCGCTAATCCAACACGTAGTGCTATTGAAAGTGTGATTGCTAATTTAGAAAATGGGAAACATGGTTTTGCTTTTGGTTCAGGCATGGCAGCCATTAGTGCGGTTATTATGTTATTAGATAAGGGCGACCACCTTATTTTAAATTCTGATGTATATGGTGGAACTTACCGTGCCTTAACTAAAGTGTTTACGCGTTATGGCATCGATGTTGATTTCGTAGATACAACACATATCGAAAATGTGAAGGACTATATTAAACCAGAAACTAAAATGTTATATGTTGAAACACCATCTAACCCATTACTACGTGTAACGGATATTAAACGTACTGCAGAAATTGCAAAAGAAAATAATTTAATTTCAGTAGTAGATAATACATTTATGACACCTTATTATCAAAATCCATTAGATTTCGGCATTGATATTGTATTACACTCAGCTACTAAATACATTGGTGGCCACAGTGATGTAGTAGCTGGCTTAGTTGCTACTGCAGATGACGAACTTGGTGAACGTTTAGCATTTATTTCAAATTCAACAGGTGGTGTGCTTGGACCACAAGACAGTTACCTATTAGTCCGTGGTATTAAAACATTAGGCTTACGCATGGAACAAATTAATCGTAACGTTGAAGCGATTGTTGAAATGTTACAAAATCATCCAGCCGTTCAACAAGTCTTCCATCCAAGTATTAAAGACCATTTAAATCATGATATTCATGCTTCTCAAGCTAGCGGTCACACTGGTGTCGTAGCGTTTGAAGTAAAAGATACAGAAGCAGCCAAACAACTTATTCGTGAAACACATTACTTCACATTAGCTGAAAGTTTAGGCGCAGTTGAAAGCTTAATTTCAGTGCCTGCTTTAATGACACATGCGTCTATCCCTGCTGATGTACGTGCTAAAGAAGGTATCACTGATGGACTCGTACGTTTATCAATCGGTATTGAAGATACTGAAGATTTAGTTGAAGATTTAAAACAAGCCATCGATACTTTGGAATAACTATTAAATACAAATTCATAGTAACTAAAGTGAAAATCATTCTTGTATTCATTTTCAGTTTTTAGTCATTTATACAGGAGTAGGACAGAATTCATAAAGAATTCTGTCCTACTCCTGTAATTTTTATATCAAACACGATACATTAATCGGTGAAAATGTGTTATACACTTATGAAAAGTAAATTATATTTCTAAGGATATTATTTGAAATTTTATAGTAGTGCACAAAAAATTCATAGACATGTAATCAAAATGAAATGGAATATCATGCTAAATTGTATTAATTTAGTATAAGTACACTACTTGAACGGATAAAAGAAAGAAGTATGTAATAAAGATTTAATACAGATAAGTGTCTAGTACAACTAGAAATAAGTGGTGAGTAACCCAATGAACAAGCATAAGATTAAGGAGGCGCTTTGTATGAATAAAAAAATTCTAGCAACAGCAGTATTAGGGACAGGAGCACTTAGTACACTATTTGCTCATCAAGCTGAAGCATCAACAACGCACACAGTTCGAAGTGGTGAATCTTTATGGTCTATTTCAAACCATTATGGTATCACTGTATCTAAATTAAAATCATTAAATGGCTTATCATCAAATCTTATTTTTCCAAACCAAGTATTAAAAGTATCAGGATCTTCTAATTATTCAAGTCGTTCAAATTACGGTAATTCAAGTAGTACATATACTGTGAGAGCAGGGGATAGTTTATCATCTATTGCTAGCCGATATGGTACAACATATCGTCATATTATGAATTTAAATGGATTAAATAGTTTTTTAATTTTCCCTGGTCAACAATTAAAAGTATCAGGTTCTGCTAGCTCTAATTCTCAATCAAGTTATAATTCAAATTCAGGTGCATCATCAAGCACTTATACAGTACGTTATGGTGACTCACTGTCATCTATTGCTAGCCGATATGGTACAACATATCAACATATTATGAAATTAAATGGATTGAATAATTTCTTTATTTATCCTGGTCAAACATTAAGAGTGAGTGGTTCAGCTTCTTCAAACACGTATACAACACGTTCAACGCAATCAACTTACTATTCATCACCAGTATTTAACCATAGTAACTTATATGACTGGGGACAATGTACTTGGCATGTATTCAATCGTCGTGCTGCTATTGGAAAAGGAATCAGTACGTATTGGTGGAATGCTAATAATTGGGATAATGCGGCAGCTAGAGATGGATATCGCATTGATAGCAATCCAACAGTAGGTTCAATTGCACAATCAGATGCTGGTTATTACGGCCATGTGGCTTTTGTAGAGCGCGTAAATAGTAATGGTAGTATTTTAGTTTCAGAAATGAACTTTAGTGCTGGTCCAGGGGTTCTAACATATCGTACAATTCCTGCGTACCAAGTACGTAATTATAAATTCATTCATTAGAAAGCTTGAAACAAAAATAATAATTTGGCTATGTAGCCAATTTGCAGTAGTTGACTGAATTGAGAAGGCGCTTAAATGAAGCGTTTCTCAACTCAAGTCATCCTTGCAGGGCTGGGAAGACGAATTCAATAAGAATTCTGACCCAGTCCTTTTATTTTATTGAAATTGATAATCTTCTTTAACTTTTCTGAAACTTGAAGCTAAGCGTGTAACATTAATAATGAATGAAACGAATGAAAATAACTTACGGAATTTGTAAGGAGATTTCATTGATACTACGAAATCTAAAAGTGTACCCACTGTACTTAGGCCTAAAGATAAATAAACTAGGTTTTTATTTTTTGCATCAAATTTAATACCGTTGTAACCATCAACGATAAAGCCTGCAGTGCTTACTAAATTTGAAACGCGTGTTAATTTTGATTTCTTTGCCATGAATAATACCCTCCGAATATCAAAATGTCACTAAACGGACATTTAGTATATTAATATATGTTAACATCATACTAAATTAACATATATTTTTGAAGTACAAAACATTTAATAGAAAAGGTGTGCAGGTATGATCAAATGTGTTTGTTTAGTGGAAGAAACAGATGACCAAATCTTATTAGTGCAAGTAAGAAATAGAGAAAAATATTATTTCCCGGGTGGTAAAATTGATGCGGGTGAAACGCAATTAGAAGCGATACAACGAGAAGTTAAAGAGGAATTACAATTGGCGTTTGAACAAAGTGACTTTACATATTTAGGTACAGTTGTTGGGGATGCTTACCCACAAAAGAACACGTTAACGGAGCTAAATGGATTTAAAGTTCAACAGAAAATTGATTGGGATAGTGTGGAAATTGATAATGAAATTACAGATATTCGTTGGTTCGATAAATCTGATACAACCTTAATCGCACCAGCTGTTGTAAAATGGATTGAGACCTTTTCAGAGAGAAAGTAGGGAGAAAATGGAAATACGACCATATACAATTCACGATCAACCACTATTAAATGCGTTTGAAATATTAGCAGAAGATAGAAAATTCACTCGAACGCCTAATGATAATATTGCATCGGCTAAAGGGGACAATGAGCGTCATCCGACACTTGTTATGTTAAATGATCAATGCGTGGGCTTCTTTACATTACATGAAGGTCAAGGGGTTAAACCGTATAGCAATCATCAAGATGCTATATTTTTCCGTTCATTTAGTGTAGATGCACGATATCGTGGTCAAGGTGTTGGAAAAGCTGTGATTCAACAACTACCAAGCTATATTAAAGCAACGTTTCCCTATATTAATGAAATAGTATTGACTGTAAATACTGACAATGACAAAGCAATATCGTTGTATAAACAAGCCGAATATTCAATAACTGGAGAGACGAGCTTAGAAGGTCGACCAGTTCATATTATGAATTTGAACATATAGTTTTTATAAATATGCGCATTAAAAAAGTGCCATTACAATCAATATGAAATAAATGAGGTAGGACAAGACATTCATAAAGGCTTCTGTCCCAATCTCGATAACTTATTTCAAGATTGTATGGCACTTGTTGTTTTATCAATTTAATGATTGATGTTTTGCTCTGAAGTTTGTGAAACTTCTTGTGAAGGCTGTGTACTTAATTTAGGATGCTTAATTAATAATGCAGTAATCCATGCTGTGATAGGGATACTAATCGCTACAGCAATTCCACCGAGTAAGATAGAAATGAATTCTTGCGCAAATATCTTTGAGTTAATAATGTGTCCAAAAGAATAATGTAATTGGAAAAACCAAAAGAATAGTGTTAATTGACCCCCAAAATAAGCTAAATATATTGTATTGGCAGAAGTTGCTAAAATTTCTCTCCCTACACGCATACCTGACTGGAACAATGCCTTGCGTGAAAGATTAGGATTGGTTTCATTGAGCTCATACATAGGTGAACTTATCGTTATCGTTAAGTCAATGACAGCTGCAATAACAGCTAAAATAACCGTAAATACTGAGAATTGAACCATATCGATACCGATATTCATTGAAAAAATATAGGTTTCATCTTGTTGTTCCGTAGTAAACCCTTGTAGATGACCAATACTTATAGATAAATAAATGCCTAATATTAATAATATCGTAGTTAATATTGTAGCAATAAAAGCAGCCTTGGTTTTAATATTGTAACTATTTAAAATAAACAAGTTACAAGCAGCAATGACGATACAAAATATCAATGAAACTAAATAAATAGGTGTTCCAAATAAAATGAACACAATACTGATCAGTAAGATTATAAAGTTTAGGAATAATGTTAAGTATGAAACTAATCCTTTTTTACCGCCGAAGATAAGCATTAAAATAAATAAAATGAGTGCTAGTAGGACGACTGCATTCATCTTGTCACACCCTTCCATTTCATCCACATAACCATCAGGCTAATCGTAATTGGAATCGTGAGTACGATACCAATACCACCTGTTATAGCACGAGCGATTTCTAAAGACCAATTCATCGAAATCGTATATGTAAATGTGTTAGCATTTTTTAAATAAATTAGGAACATTGGCAAACTTCCTGATAAGTAGGAGAAAAGTAAAATATTTGTCATAGTTCCCATAATATCTTGTCCTATATTACGACCTGCTAGAGCCCAACGCGATAAAGAAATGTTAGGCGTACGTTGTAAGATTTCATACATACCACTTGATATTGTAATGGCGACATCCATTACAGCGCCTAAAGATCCAATAAGCACGGATGCTAAGAATATATCTTTAGGTGGTAATGTTAGAAAACTCATTGTTTCATATTTAATACCAGATCCATTGGTTAATTGAATAATGATTTGAGTGATACCAATACATAAAAATGTACCTAATAACGTACCGATTGTTGTGATCCAAGTGCGCATATGCCAACCGGTTACGAGCAATAGCGTGACAATGGTAGACAGCACGATTGCCACACTCATTAGAATGAATAGGTTAGTAGATGGATGTTTATCATGGATTGCAATAGCTATTAAAATAGCACCAGTGTTAAAGATAAGTGACAGGATAGACTGTAAACCTACATTACGTCCAACGAGTAATAGGGACATAATAAATATACCTACAATTGCTACAGTAAGACTATCGCGTTTTTTCTCTAAGATTGTTGCATCTTTCGGGCTGTTTTGAATGTGCATTAAGACCTTATTATTTTTACTAAAGTGCTCTGAATCTGCTTGCGATTTGACATAGGTATTATCTATCGTAGTGGATTCACCTTTATATTTACCATTTAATATTTCTATTGTTAAATGTTGTTTGTATTTGAAGTCGGTATTATGTTGTTCATCAACGACTTTGTGAGCGTTACTCGTTTCTACATGTGTCACTTTTCCGATAGGGGTGTTATAGAAACGTGCATTGAAAAACGTAAAAATAAAGGCGCCGATGATAAATAATCCGATAATTACAATAATGGTATTCATTATACGATGACTAAAATAGTTGCGATTTTGTGCATTCATTATATTTAACCCTCATTTATAACTCGAAATTCTACGCTTTAATAAGTCAGAGTGATTATACGCTCCTCAACTGTATTATTCAAATAGTAACTATTTGAATTATGACATATCACCTCATACTGTTAATGGTATGTCGACACTTTACTTAGAAGTTGATGTATTAAATTCGATAAATTGAGAATATCTACTTTTTTATTATCTTTTTTGAAGGCGACGCAAAAGGAGCGTTTTAATTCTGTATGCGCTAATGATATATCACATAATGACTCCATCTCATTCTCCAATGATAAGTAATCAGGCAAGATGACATAGCCACGGTGATGTTTAAGTAAATAGTGTGCTAGGGATTTCGTTCCAATGATATGAATTGGTAACTTTAAAGTATGTTGTAAACGGCTTTCTATAGTTGTTGCTAAAGGTTTCAAAGTGAATAGTTGTGTTTCAGCTAGTTGAGTTAGTGGCGGATTTATAGATAAAGCAATCACATCATCTTTAGGCACATAAACATGGTATGTTTCTTCAAATAATGGTTTGAGTGATAAATTAGCGTTCTTCTGAAGAGCCGTGTTTATTTCAACCAATCCAATATCAATTTTACCAGTATATAGCGCTTCAGAAATCTCAGATGATGACATCATATGAGGAACAATTATGCTATCATATTGGCGCTCAAACGCTTGAATGATGGCAGTAATCATTTGAGAAATATAGCTCTCTTCAAACCCAATATTAAGTATGCGCGCATTTTTGTGATTAGTTTGTTGAAATAATGCTACTGTTTCGTCTAACTGCTCCAAAATCTGAGTCGCCTGAGTGAGTAACGCTTTACCATGTGACGTTAAATGGATGTTTCGCCCTTGCCTATTAAATAAAGTAACTTGTAGTTCTTGTTCTAACAATGTGATTTGTCGACTTATTGCAGATTGGGCAATATTCAACTCGAGTGCTGCTTCAGAGAGATGTTCTCGACGTGCAACTTCTACGAAATATTTTAATTGTTTAATTTCCAAATGAATGCTCCTTTCTACTGTGCGCATAAACATTTTATTGTCGATTGTTCTAATTTTTAGAATTAAGTCATCTAATTAATATATTGTTCAGATAAATATTTTACATTATATTAATTATTATTAACAGTAAATTTTCTGAAAATTCTCAAAAGGAGTGGGCATCATGTTTGATGAAAGATTAAAAAGAGGATTATATGATTACCGTGAGGAACATGATGCATGCGGTATTGGTTTCTACGCAAACATGAATAATTTAAGGTCGCACGATATTATTGAAAAATCACTCGAAATGTTACGTCGACTTGACCATCGTGGTGGTGTTGGTGCGGATGGTATAACAGGTGATGGTGCAGGTATTATGACCGAAATACCATTTCAATTTTTTGAAGCACATGTCGATTTAGACTTACCTAATGAGGGCGGTTATGCGGTAGGTCTTTTTTTCTCTAATGAAAAGATACAAGGTACGACACACGAATCGCAATTTAATCATTACTTTCAAAGTGAAGGCCTAAAAGTAATTGGCTATCGAGATGTACCTGTTGATGTCAACGCCATAGCACCTCATGTTGCATCTACAATGCCACACATTCAACAAGTGTTTATAGATATTCGATCAGTTGCAACGCCAGTTAAACCGTTATATATAGCAAGAAAGCAAATAGAACAATATGCAGAACAGCAAGACTTAGGTCTTTATTTTACAAGCTTATCCCATAAGACGATTGTATATAAGGGATGGTTACGCTCAGATCAAATAAAAAAATTATATTTAGATTTAAATCATGAAGATTATCAATCTAAGCTAGGTTTAGTACATTCAAGATTTAGTACAAACACTTTTCCGAGTTGGAAACGTGCACATCCAAATCGTTTATTAATGCATAATGGTGAAATCAATACAATTAAAGGTAATGTGAATTGGATGAGAGCACGTCAAAGACAATTAATTCAAACATTATTTGGCGAAGAGCATAGTAAAATACAGAACATTGTTGATGAAGATGGAAGTGATTCAGCAATTGTAGACAATGCGCTAGAATTTCTATCATTGGCAATGGAACCTGAAGAAGCTGCGATGTTGCTTATCCCTGAACCATGGTTATATAACAAAGAAAATGATGCGAATGTTCGTGCGTTCTATGAGTTTTATAGTTATTTGATGGAACCATGGGATGGTCCAACGATGATTTCGTTCTGTAATGGAGATAAAATTGGTGCATTAACTGACCGTAATGGATTACGACCAGGTCGCTATACAATTACAAAAGATAATTTTATTGTCTTTTCATCCGAAGTAGGCGTTGTGGATGTACCAGAAGACAATGTTGCTTACAAAGGACAACTTAATCCTGGAAAGTTACTTCTTGTAGATTTTGAGTCACGTCAAGTAATTGAAAACAATGAGTTGAAAGCGCGTATTGCCAGTCAATATCCTTATAAGAAGTGGTTAGATAACAATAAAATAGATTTACAATTAGAAGCGCAAATCTATCGTCAGTCTTCACTGAATCACAAGATATTATTTAAGTTACAACGTCAATTTGGATATACCAAAGAAGATATATATAAATATATGGCTGAGTTAGTGAAAGGTAAGAAAGATCCAATCGGTGCGATGGGGTATGATGCACCACTTGCCGTATTAAACGAGAGACCAGAATCATTATTTAATTACTTTAAACAGTTATTTGCACAGGTAACCAATCCGCCTATTGATGCCTATCGTGAAAAGATTGTAACGAGTGAATTATCATATTTAGGTGGAGAAGGTAACTTATTCCATCCGGATGAAACGGTATTGAATCGTATTCAATTAGCAAAACCGGTCCTGACTTTAACGCAACTCAATAGGATTAAACAAAGTAAGTTTAACGTGAAACACTTGTCTACACTGTATCAAGATCATCTTGAAGTGGCATTGGAAAGATTAGGTGACGCTGCAATACAAGCTACACGAGAAGGTTATACGATATTAGTCCTAGATGATAGTGAACTCATTGATTGTCATATCGAGGATGGGGCATCGAAACAACGCTACGCTATGCCAATACTTCTGGCTATCAGTCATATTCATCAGTTATTGATAAGAGAAGGCTTACGCATGGATACGAGCTTAGTAGCGCTATCTGGTGAAACGCGTGAGGTACACCATGTGGCATGTTTATTAGGATATGGTGCGAATGCGGTCATTCCATATTTAGCACAACAAACCATTGCCCATTTAACTGAAACACATCGTTTAGAAGGCACGATTTCAGATAATGTTGAAACTTACACACGTGTTCTATCAGAAGGTGTTATTAAGGTGATGGCGAAAATGGGTATCTCTACTGTTCAAAGTTATCAAGGGGCTCAAATCTTTGAAGCGGTTGGTTTATCCCAAGATGTAATTGATGCTTATTTTACTGGAACACAATCCAAATTATCAGGGTTAAGTATTCAACAAATTGACGTAGAGAATAAAATGCGTCAACAAAGACATAATGAGTACCTTGATTCGGGAAGTGTCTTCCAGTGGCGCCAACAAGGTCAACATCACGTATTTAATCCTACAACCATACACTTGTTACAACATGCATGTCGTGAGAATGACTATACACAGTTTAAAGCTTTTTCTAATGCTGTACATGATCAAAGAAATGATCATTTACGTGATTTATTAGAATTTAAAGTACAGCGACCGGTTCATATTAGTGAGGTTGAGCCAGTAGAAACCATTGTTAAACGTTTTAATACAGGTGCGATGAGTTACGGTTCTATTTCTGAAGAAGCACATCAAACATTGGCCCAAGCCATGAATCGTCTTGGTGGTAAAAGTAACAGTGGTGAAGGTGGCGAAAATCCCAAACGGTATGAAATTCAAGCGGATGGTAGTGTGTTATCAAGTGCGATTAAGCAAGTGGCTTCAGGGCGTTTTGGTGTAACGAGCGAGTACTTACAACATGCAAAAGAGTTACAAATTAAAGTTGCTCAAGGTGCTAAGCCGGGTGAAGGTGGACAGTTACCTGGAACGAAAGTTTATCCATGGATCGCTGAAACACGTGGTTCAACGCCAGGTATTGGGTTGATTTCACCACCGCCTCATCATGATATTTATTCAATTGAAGATTTGGGGCAACTTATTCATGATTTAAAGAACGCGAATAGAAATGCAGACGTAGCAGTTAAATTAGTCTCAAAAACAGGAATCGGAACCATTGCATCAGGTGTTGCTAAAGCATTTGCAGATAAAATTGTCGTGAGTGGGTATGACGGAGGTACAGGTGCATCGCCTAAGACAAGTATTCAACACGCTGGGTTGCCTTGGGAACTTGGCTTAGCTGAAACACATCAAACATTGAAATTAAATCATTTACGTAGCCGTGTCCGATTAGAAACAGATGGTAAGTTGATGACGGGTAGGGATGTGGCGTTAGCATGCGCATTAGGTGCTGAAGAATTTGGATTTGCGACTGCGCCATTAGTTGTTTTAGGGTGCGTCATGATGCGTGTTTGTCATAATGATACATGCCCAGTAGGTATTGCGACACAGAATAAAGATTTGAGAGCACTATTTAGAGGTAAGGCTGACCACGTTGTTAACTTTATGCATTTTATTGCTGAAGAGTTAAGAGAGGTCTTAGCTTCATTAGGATTAAGAACGGTTGAAGAATTGATCGGACGTACCGATTTATTACAACGTTCAAGTCGAATCGATGAACGTTCGAAAGCAGCAACATTGGATATCGAAAAGTTATTGGATTCAGTTGATGGGCCTAACGCAAAAGAAATCAATCAAAATCATCATTTAGATATCGGTTTCGATTTAAATTATCTTTATAAAGATGCTAAACAAAGTATTGAGGATGGAAAAGTATTTAAAGGGAACTATGTGATTAATAATGAACAACGAGATGTAGGGGTTATTACAGGAAGCTATATTACACAGCAACACGGTGCTAATGGCTTACCAGAAGCAACTATTGTAGCTAAAACGCACGGACATGCAGGACAGAGTTTAGCGGCATTCGCACCGTCAGGATTGTTAATTCAACATACAGGTGATGCAAATGATTACGTTGGTAAAGGTTTATCAGGCGGTATAGTTGTTGTTAAAGCGCCAAATAAAGAGCGAGAACGTGAAATTATAGCTGGAAATGTATGTTTCTATGGCGCTTCAAAAGGTAAAGCCTTTATTAATGGTAGTGCTGGCGAACGCTTCTGTATTCGAAATAGTGGCGTTGATGTGGTCGTCGAAGGTATCGGTGATCACGGTTTGGAATATATGACTGGAGGACATGTAGTCAACTTAGGGGATGTTGGTAAGAACTTTGGTCAAGGCATGAGTGGTGGTGTTTGTTATGTATTCCCAAGTGATATTGAATCATTTAAACATAAGAATCAATTGCCAACCTTAGCGTTTAAGGAAGTGACGCATAATGAGGAGAAAACGTTACTTAAAGCTATGTTAGAAGAGCACTACCACTATACGCAAAGTACAAAAGCAGCAGCAATTTTAAATGATTTTGAACATGTGGCAGATAAAGTTGTCAAAGTAATTCCAAAAGATTACGAACTAATGATGCAAAAAATCGAATTACAAAATCGTAATTTATTACAAATAGATGAAGCTAAACTAGCAGCATTTTACGATGACCGTACGGCAATTGACAAAGAATTACAACCAGCAGTGATTTATTAAAGAAAGGAGGGGTCTGTTATGGGGGAATTTAAGGGATTTATGAAATATGAAAAGCAATCATTATCTGAACTGTCTTTAGTTGACCGTTTGAAGCATCATGATGCTTTTCAACAGCGTTTTTCTCGTGAAGAAGCGTCCATTCAAGGTGCACGATGTATGGACTGTGGGACACCATTTTGTCAAACAGGTCTTCCTTTCGGGAGAGAAACTATTGGTTGTCCAATCGGTAACTATATCCCTGAATGGAATGATTTAGTTTATCGACAAGATTTTGAGTCTGCCTATCATCGTTTGAGTGAAACAAATAATTTTCCTGAATTTACGGGCCGTGTCTGTCCAGCACCTTGTGAACAGTCTTGTGTTATGAAAATTAATCGTGAATCAGTTGCCATTAAAGGTATTGAGCGTACGATTATTGACGAAGCCTATGAACACGGGTGGGTTAAGCCTAAATACCCTAAGCGACGATTAGAACAATCTGTAGCAATTGTAGGAAGCGGTCCAGCCGGTCTTACTGCTGCCGAAGAGCTCAATTATAAGGGGTACCAAGTGACAGTGTTTGAAAGAGCTGCTGAAGCGGGTGGCTTACTTATGTATGGTATTCCAAATATGAAATTAGATAAAGAGGTTGTACGTCGTCGTATCGCATTAATGAAAGAGGCGGGTATTACCTTTAAGACGAATACCAACATTGGTGTAGATATATCACGTGAAACATTAGAGCAGACGTATGACGCTATTATCTTATGTACGGGTGCTCAAAAAGCGCGTGACTTACCATTAGAAGGGCGCATGGGCCAAGGGATACACTTTGCTATGGATTATTTAACTGAACAGACTCAGTTATTAAATGGTGAAATAGATGAACCGACAATAACGGCTAAAGGGAAAAACGTCATCATTATTGGGGCTGGTGACACTGGCGCAGACTGTGTCGCTACCGCATTACGTGAGAATTGTAAGTCAATAGTACAATTCAACAAATATACAAAAGCACCTGAAGAAATCGCATTTGAAAGTAATACGTCATGGCCATTGGCATTACCTGTCTTCAAAATGGATTATGCACATAAAGAATATGAAGCACGTTTCGGTAGAGAACCGCGTGCCTATGGTGTTCAGACGATGCGATACGATGTAGATCACATTGGTAATGTTCGTGGTGTATACACACAAATTTTAGAAGAAACACCAGAAGGAATGGTTGTTGTAGATGGTACTGAAAGACATTGGCCAGCAGATCTTGTGCTTTTATCAATAGGTTTTGAAGGTACAGAACCAACTGTCCCAAGGTCATTTGATATTGCAACACAACAAAATAAAATTATCGCCAACGATAAAGACTATCGTACTAATAAAGAAAAGATTTTTGCCGCTGGAGATGCGCGAAGAGGTCAAAGTTTGGTAGTTTGGGCAATTAAAGAAGGGCGTGGCGTTGCTCAATCAGTAGATCACTTCTTAAAACAAAAGGTCTTCGTGTAAGTTCAATGGCGTATAAGCGCGTACTAAAAATAAAAATGAATAATTTTACAATTTGACTATAAAAGTGATTGACTTCCAATGAACCGTGGTATATGATATTTATTGTGTTCATTGGAGGAATACCCAAGTCCGGCTGAAGGGATCGGTCTTGAAAACCGACAGGGCCTTAACGGGCCGCGGGGGTTCGAATCCCTCTTCCTCCGCCATTATAATTAAAATCCAAGACTAATAAATATAAAAAAGACAAGTACTCAATGTTTAATATGTTGAGTACTTGTCTTTTTTATTGCATTTAGCGCCCATTCTAGAATGAAAATTCAACAATATTATGAAAGCCTTTACAAAACTTGTCTAGACAAGTTATACTTGGGTTATTAAAAATAAGGGAGTGAAAGTCGTGGCTGTAAAAAGAAAAGATGTGCAGGATATCGTCAAAGCAATAGGTGGGCAAGAAAACATTGAAACTGCAACGCACTGTGTTACACGACTGCGTTTAGTGTTAAAAGATGACAATAAAGTTGATAAAGATGCATTAGACGATAATGCACTTGTTAAAGGTCAATTTAAAGCGGATAACCAATACCAAATCGTTATAGGACCTGGTACCGTGGACGAAGTGTATAAACAATTTATTCAAGAGACAGGTGTAGCAGAATCCTCAAAAGATGAGGCTAAAGCTGCTGCAGCGAAAAAAGGCAATCCTTTACAACGACTTATAAAACTATTGGGAGATATCTTCATTCCGATTTTACCGGCATTAGTTACAGCAGGTCTCTTAATGGGGATTAATAATTTACTTACTATGGAAAAATTATTTGGTCCTAAACCACTTGTTGAACAATATCCTCAGTTGGGTGATATATCGAATATTATTAACGTCATCGCAAGTACAGCGTTTATCTTTTTACCAGCATTAATTGGTTGGAGTAGTATGAAAGTGTTTGGTGGTAGTCCAATATTAGGTTTAGTACTTGGACTTATCCTAATGCATCCACAGTTAGTTTCACAATATGACATTGCTAAAGGCCATATTCCGACATGGAATCTTTTTGGGCTTGAAATCAAACAATTAAACTATCAAGGCCAAGTCTTACCAGTTTTAATTGCAGCTTATGTCTTATCACTCATTGAAAAAGCATTAAATAAAGTTGTTCATGACTCAATTAAAATGTTAGTTGTCGGACCGGTAGCATTACTGGTCACTGGATTCTTAGCATTTATAATTATTGGTCCGATTGCACTTGTGATAGGTACTGGTATTACTGGTGCAGTTCAATTTGTCTTCGAACATGCTGGTTGGTTAGGTGGTGCGATTTATGGATTTTTCTATGCACCACTTGTTATTACGGGATTACACCATATGTTCTTGGCAGTTGACTTCCAATTAATGGGAAGCAAACTGGGCGGTACATATTTATGGCCGATCGTTGCAATATCTAATATCTGTCAAGGTTCGGCAGCGTTTGGAGCGTGGTTTATCTATAGACGACGCAAAATGGTAAAAGAAGAAGGTTTAGCCTTAACTTCAAGTGTATCAGCATTTTTAGGTGTTACAGAACCTGCAATGTTTGGTGTGAATTTACCGTTAAAAGTACCTTTCTTTGCTGCTATTTGTACATCAAGCGTTTTAGGTGCTATTATCGGCGCTAAAAAGGTATTGGGTAGTGTCGGTGTAGGTGGTGTTCCAGCCTTCATTTCAATTCAAAGTGAATTTTGGTTTATTTATATGCCAGTTACATTACTTGCTATGGCAATACCAGCTATTTTGACAATTGTCTTTGCAAGATTTACAACAATTAAAGCTAAGAAGATGGTTGAAAACCCTGAAGAAACAACAGCTAAATAAATTTACAAATAAAGACGCTGAAATATAAATAATATAAAATGCTATTTTGCAATTTCGCAGTAGCTGACTGAACTGAGAGAGCATTTAAATCAAGGTTTTTCGGTTCTAGTCATTCTTACAGGCGGGCTCTGCAGAGAGACTTTCATAAAGGAATTTGACAAGTTAAGTAAACTGGGAGGGGGATAACGAATTCGAAAAAATTCTATCCCACTCCCTTTAAATCACATTAATACGATTAATAAGCGAAAGGTGAGTATACATGGCACAAAAAGATTGGAAAAAGTCTGTCGTTTATCAAATTTATCCCAAATCATTTAACGATACAACAGGTAATGGTGAGGGAGATTTAAAAGGAATTATTGAAAAATTAGACTATATTCAATATTTAGGTGTTGATTACATTTGGTTAACACCTGTTTATGAATCACCGATGAATGATAATGGTTATGATATAAGCAATTACTTGAAAATTAACGAACGCTTCGGAACGCTAGAAGATTTTGAAACATTAATCAGTGAAGCACATAAGAGAGACTTAAAAGTCATGATAGATATTGTTATTAATCATACATCTACAGAACATGAATGGTTTAAAGAAGCAATCCGTTCGAAAGACAATCCGTATCGTGATTATTATTTCTTTAAACCATCACGAGATGGGCCTCCAACTAATTGGGAATCGAAGTTTGGTGGTAATGCTTGGCAATACGACGAGAAGACAGATGAATATTATTTACATTTATTCGATGTCACACAAGCAGACTTAAATTGGGATAATGAAGCAGTGAGGCAGGCTTTATATGATGTTGTTAACCACTGGATTGAATTTGGTGTAGATGGTTTCCGCTTTGATGTAATTAATCTTATTTCTAAAGGTGAATTTAAGGATTCTCCTAAAATTGGAAAAGAGTTTTATACTGACGGACCACATGTACATGAGTATCTACATGAACTCAATCGTCATACATTTGGAGATAAAGATATGATGACGGTAGGAGAAATGTCATCAACAACCATTGATAATTGTATCAAATATACAAAATCTGACCGACAAGAATTAAGTAGTGTCTTCAACTTCCATCATCTAAAAGTAGACTATGTTGATGGAGAAAAGTGGTCAAATGCGAAATTAGACTTTTTAAAACTAAAAGAAATATTGATGGATTGGCAAATTGGAATATACGAAGGTGGCGGATGGAATGCGATTTTCTGGTGCAATCATGATCAACCACGCGTTGTATCTCGTTTCGGTGATGATTCTACAGAAGAAAATCGACAAGCAAGCGCTAAGATGTTAGCTATCGCATTGCATATGTTGCAAGGTACACCATACATTTATCAAGGCGAGGAAATCGGTATGACGGATCCGCGCTTTGATTCTATTCAACAATATCGTGATGTTGAGTCACGTAATGCCTATGATAACTTAAAACAACAAGGTATAGATGAAAGTGAAATTTTAACTATTCTAGGGCAAAAATCACGTGACAATTCTAGAACACCTATTCAATGGACATCAGGTGAACAAGCAGGTTTCACTACTGGTACGCCTTGGATCGATATACCAAACAATGCGCAATATATTAACGTAGAAGCAGCAATTGAGGACAAAACATCCGTACTACACACGTATCGCGAACTGATTCGATTGCGTCATGAACATGATATTATCACTTATGGTGACATCGAGCCGTTATATATGGAACACCCACAATTATTCATGTACCGTCGAAATTATGACGGCCAAACATGGCTCGTGGTTGCTAACTTTTCAAAAGAAGCAGTAAAATTACCTGAAGACATCAATAGACAAGGAACAGTTATTATTCAAAATGGCACAATAGAAAATGGTGAAATATCTCCATTTGGTGCAATTGTCATTGATGTTCAATAGATTGATGTAATGGAGAAGGACATGGCAACACAAAAATTCATAACGATATATGAACAACTCAAGCAACAAATACATGAAGATGTATATACCGATGGACAACAACTTCCGTCAGAACATGAATTGGTAACACGATATGGCACATCGCGTGAAACTGTTCGAAAAGCACTGGACTTGTTAGCAAATGATGGTATGATTCAAAAAATTAGAGGTAAGGGGTCTATTGTTATTGATCAAGGTGTTACGGAGTTCCCATTTTCAGAATTAATTAGCTTTAAAGAGGTGCAAGAAGAACTGGGTTTGAAACATGAAACTGAAGTACTCATTAACGAGCGGATTAAAGCTAACTCGGTACCTTATGTTAAAACGCAATTAAACCTTAAAGGTGATGAGGAGCTGATTCATGTTGTACGTACAAGAAGTATCAATCATAGAGTGAAGATTTTAGATGAAGATTACTTTTTAGCTTCAATCGTTCCGGGTATTACGAATTCAGTAGCAAAAGATTCTATTTATCATTATTTAGAAACGCAATTAGAATTAGATATCAGTTATTCAAGCAAATCGATTACGTTTGAGCCTTTTACTGAAAGTGCCTATGATGTTTTCGGTAAAATACAACCACCATATACTGCAACAGTGAGAAGTGTCGTTTATTTAAATAACACAACGCCATTCCAATACAATGTGTCTAAGCATTTAGCAACAGAATTTAAATTCCAAGAATTCTCTAGACGACATAAATTATGAGATGGCATCAAGCTATTTTTGAGTCGATGATATGGAGAATTAAAACTTTACACTTGCAATAGGGAGAACGTTTATAGTATTATAAAACTTACCGTGCTAGGTGGGGAGGTAGCGGTTCCCTGTACTCGAAATCCGCTTTATGCGAGACTTAATTCCTTTGTTGAGGGTGTGTTTTTGTGAAGTCTGCCCGAAGCACGTAGTGTTTGAAGATTTCGGTCCTATGCAATATGAACCCATGAATCATGTCAGGTCCTGACGGAAGCAGCATTAAGTGGATCCTCATATGTGCCGTAGGGTAGCCGAGATTTAGCTGTCGACTTCGGTAACGTTTGTGATACACACTCGATTCGAAGGTGCACGGTTTTTTAATACGTTAAATTAACCGAAATAAATCAAATTTTTAGTACAAATTTAAAAGAGAGCTTGTAATATAAATAATGTAATGATGCTACTTTGCGAGTTCGCAGTAGCTGTCTAAATTGAGAAGGCGCTTAAATCAAGCATTTCTCAGTTCTAGTCATCCTTAAGGGAGTGGGACAACGAATTTAAACAGAATTCTGTCCTGCTCCCATTTTTTTGTATAAAATATAGATAAATAAAAACGGGAAAGCGATATGTCCGAGTGTCGAACGGGGAACACTTTGACGCATTAGAGGGGTGTCAATATGCGATTATTCTTAAGTACATTAACGGAAATGGATTATAGCGAAACTTTGAATAGAATAGAATCAAGTTATGATGAGAAACATCAAGGTGCTGGTCAAAGACAACGTGCACTCATTTCAAAATTACGTCAAGCAGCGAATTATAATTATGAACTCGAAGTCATTGCTAAAGATGAATCGGGCGATATTATAGGACATGTCATGCTTAGCGAGATCAATTTGAATGCTGAAAATCAGCGTTACAAAGCACTAGAATTAGCGTCCCTTATAGTTGAACAGCCATATCGTAATGAAGGGTTGGGCAAAGCCTTAGTCCAAGCTGTTGAAGAACGCGCGAAATCACAACAATATACGACTATCGTTGTGGGGTGTTGTCCAGAGTATTTCGAAGGGTTAGGTTATGAATCGGCAGACAAACATCATATTTTCTCAAAAGAAACAGATGCGTCTATGTTACGGGTTAAATTTCTATGGAATCAACTGGATGATTATCCACATGGTATTGTGCAAGACGCAGATATGACATAATAAATTCATTGAAATTAAGGCGATAATGCGTGATATAATGTAGAGTAATTGTTAACGGAGGTGCGGATGTGAATTATCAAGCTTTGTATCGAATGTTTAGACCCCAAAGCTTTCAGGATGTTGTGGGGCAAGAACATGTAACTAAGACGTTACGAAACGCCATTTCCAAAGGTAAACAATCACATGCCTATATCTTTAGTGGTCCTCGTGGAACTGGTAAAACGAGTATTGCTAAAGTGTTTGCTAAAGCAATAAATTGTTTAAATCCTCAAGATGGCGAACCATGTAATGAATGTGCGATTTGTAAAGGTATTACACAAGGTACGAATGGCGATGTGATTGAGATTGATGCTGCAAGTAATAATGGTGTAGATGAAATTAGAAACATTAGAGATAAAGTTAAATATACGCCTAGTGAGTCGAAATATAAAGTATATATTATTGATGAGGTGCACATGCTAACAACTGGTGCGTTTAATGCGCTATTAAAAACACTTGAGGAACCACCGGCACATGCTATTTTTATTCTTGCTACAACTGAACCACATAAAATCCCGCCTACGATTATTTCGCGAGCGCAACGTTTTGACTTTAAAGCGATAGGCACAGAACAAATTACAGATCGCTTGCGCTTTGTAGCTGAAGAACAACATTTAGATTATGATAATGAAGCCCTTGAGTTTATTGCTAAAGCATCTGAAGGTGGTATGCGTGATGCGCTAAGTATTATGGACCAAGCTATCGCATTTGGTGATGAGCATCTTACACTACAAGATGTATTAGATGTAACGGGTAGTGTGGATGAAGCGGCATTAAATGAATTATTTAAAGACGTTGTTGAAGGGAATGTTAAAAATGCATTTACACGCTATCATCAATTTATTTCAGAAGGAAAAGAAGTAAACCGCCTTATTAATGATATGATTTATTTTGTTCGCGATACAATTATGAATAAAACGGTCGATAATCATGCAGAATTCGATGCGCTAATGAATTTTAATTTAGATACGCTTTATCATATGATTGATATCATTAACGATACTTTAGTATCGATACGTTTTAGTGTGAACCAAAATGTGCACTTTGAAGTATTACTAGTAAAAATTGCTGAAATGATGAAATCACAGTCTGACACTGTAACCAATGTTGCGACAACACAAGTTGCGTCACAACCTAATAATGACGTGTTGTTACAACGTATGGAACAACTAGAAAATGAACTAAAAACACTCAAAGCTCAAGGCATCCCTCAAGCAAATTCAAAACAGCATGCTACACAAACGAACACGCGTGGTAGACGTCAGAATAAAGGTACTTTCTCAATGACGAATATTGCTAAAGTATTAGACGAAGCAAACAAAGAAGATATTCAACTATTGAAGAAACACTGGCTAGAAGTAGTAGACTATGCGAAAAAGAATGATAAGAAATCATTGGTAAGTTTATTACAAAACTCAATTCCTGTAGCAGCTAGTGAAAAACGCGTATTAGTTCAGTTTGATGAAGAGATACACTGTGAAATTGTTAATAGAGATGATGAAAAACGAACTAGTATTGAAAATGTAGTGAGAAACATCATTAATAAGAATGTTGAAGTAGTGGGCGTCCCTTCAGATCAATGGATGAGAGTAAGAACTGAATATATTAATAGTAGAAAGCAACAAGATAAAGATAATCAAACAACACCAACTAATGGTGAAGAAAGTAAGCAAGACACAGATGTAGCACAGAAAGCCCGTGACTTATTTGGTGAAGAAACTGTTCATTTAATAGATGAATAATCCTTTTTGTTATATTAATAGTAAGAACTTGATTTGAGTATAGGATTGTTGAATTGATTCTAGAAACAGAGATACATGACAATAAATATAAACGTATGTATAATAAAATATAAATTAAAAGATAATGTCGATACATTCAAGGAGGAAATGATATTATGCGCGGTGGCGGAAATATGCAACAAATGATGAAACAAATGCAAAAAATGCAAAAGAAAATGGCTCAAGAGCAAGAAAAATTAAAAGAAGAACGTATTGTTGGTACTGCAGGTGGTGGCATGGTAGTTGTTACAGTTACTGGTCACAAAGAAGTTGTAGATGTTGAAATTAAAGAAGAAGCGGTAGATCCAGACGATATCGAAATGCTACAAGATTTAGTTTTAGCAGCAACGAATGAAGCGATGAATAAAGCTGACGAATTAACTCAAGAACGTTTAGGTAAGCATACACAAGGCTTAAATATTCCGGGAATGTAATATAGATGCATTATCCTGAACCTATATCTAAATTAATAGATAGTTTTATGAAACTGCCAGGCATTGGTCCCAAGACGGCTCAACGTCTGGCATTTCATACTTTAGATATGAAAGAAGACGATGTAGTCCAATTTGCTAAAGCCTTGGTAGATGTTAAACGTGAGCTTACTTATTGTAGTGTATGTGGTCATATAACTGAGAATGACCCTTGCTATATTTGTGAAGATAAGCAACGTGATCGCTCAGTTATATGTGTAGTTGAAGATGATAAAGATGTTATTGCGATGGAGAAGATGAGAGAGTATAAAGGACTTTACCATGTACTACATGGCTCAATCTCTCCAATGGATGGAATAGGGCCAGAAGATATTAATATACCGACATTAATTGATAGATTAAAAGATGATGAGGTTAAAGAATTAATATTAGCTATGAATCCTAACTTAGAGGGAGAATCAACGGCGATGTATATATCAAGATTGGTGAAACCTATTGGAATTAAAGTCACTAGATTAGCCCAAGGACTCTCAGTAGGTGGAGATTTAGAATACGCTGATGAAGTTACTTTATCTAAAGCAATAGCAGGAAGAACAGAAATGTAAAACATAGAGTCGCTATTAGCAAATTGATAGCAAATATAGCTATAACAGTTATATTTCGATTTGCAATAGCGTTTTTTTAATTTATTTTAAAAAAATGTAAATTTTTTAAAGTTTGTTATTTGAGTGATTAAAACGAATTAAAATGGGTAACAAAAACGATATAATGCATAAAAACGAACTATTTAATACTTATTATTAATTAAAGTTCGTTTATTGAGTATTTTAGAACTTTTTGTACTGAATAAAGTGTAATTTTTACTGTTGTTAAAATGGATGAATGCCTGTATAGTATATATTTGTTGAGCGGAACAAATCAACGAACATTAAAACACTTCAAAAATTAATGAAAAAAGTTATTGACTTTATT
>NZ_JAESLK010000160.1:0-621 GCF_017892585.1 Staphylococcus sp. GDY8P57P
AGTAGGGAATAAAACCTTAATGGAACAAGAAAGTATTCCACTATCTAATGATGTTCTTAAAGAATTAGATAAATTAGAAAGAGCCGGTAGTTCAATTGTATTAACGGCAGTTGATCGTCAGTTAATCATTTTAATGGAAATCCGTGACCAAGTTCGACCAAGCGTTAAACAAGACCTACAAAAATTAAAATCACTTGGTGTTAAAAATCTCATTGTATTATCAGGGGATAATCAAGGTACAGTTAATTTAGTTAAAAAGGAGCTAGGATTAACCGAGGCCCATGGCGATATGCTACCAGAGGACAAGCAAGCATTTTTAAAAGAAAGACAGTCTACTGGTGAAATTGTTGCTTTTATTGGTGATGGTGTGAATGATAGCCCTTCTCTAGCTATTGCAGGAGTAGGGATAGCTATGGGAAATGGGACAGATGTGGCTATTGAAAGTTCAGATATTGTTCTAATGAATTCCAATTTTAATCGTCTCCCCCATGCTTTAGGTTTAGCTAAAGGGACATACGCGAATATGCAACAAAATATTCTCATTGCTGTTGGTGTGGTGATAATATTATTGGGTAGTTTAATATTTAGTGAATGGATGTCTATGTCAATTGGTATGTTAGT
>NZ_JAESLK010000161.1:0-657 GCF_017892585.1 Staphylococcus sp. GDY8P57P
GTGCATCCAAGGAACGTCTTTAATTAATTTAACTTCTAAAGTATGATCATCAATTGCTTTAACACCTAATTCTTCAGGTTTTTTCTTACCTGCAGTAATGTCTTTAGCATTTTCGATGTTTTCAAACATGTATGCATATTCAGCTGCTGTGTCTGGATCTACAGTTCTTTGCCAAGCATAAACGAAGTCATGCGCTGTAACTGGATCACCATTTGACCATTTTGCATTGTCTCTTAATTTGATAGTCCAAGTCTTACCATCGTGCAGAATTTTCAGGATCACCTTTTGCAACACCTGGTACAGCATTATCATCTTTATCTAATACATATAATCCTTCTAAAGTTTGGTTAAACGTAAAGAATGATACTTGGTCTGTTGCTAAAGATGAATCCATAGTTGGAATATCTGATGTTGAAGATAAGTTTAAGACGTTTTCAGATTTTTCGCTCTTAACGCCGCCTTTACCACCTTCGTCACTTTTAGAACCGCCACCACTACATGCTGCTAACGTTAAAACAGCTGCAACGAGTATTGACAATAAAACCGAAATCTTCTTCCTCATATAGCTTTTCCCCCTTGTTTTCTTACTTCTGAGTAATCAGAAGAGTTATTATAATTATATTTTAAAAATGCATGAATAACAATAAAAATTCACAC
>NZ_JAESLK010000162.1:0-731 GCF_017892585.1 Staphylococcus sp. GDY8P57P
AATATGAAAAATTAAATAGTTCCCTAATTGATTTCTAGAATATATAACAAAAGATATTAGGAAGTTAATCCTCACAAATATTAAGTTACCACTATCGCTTTAATAATCTGTATAACTTATATATGCTTTATACACAAATGTAAGTTACACTTGTGTGAATTACATTTGTATAACTTACACATAACTCTTCTAATTATTTGCATACAATATGCACGCATACATTATACATACATTACTGTATGCAATACATACCTAAACAGCCTGTTGAAATAAAAAATTAAATAAGTATACAAGTTTACTTATTTAACTAATGCCCAATCATTTTTTATCAGAGCAATGAAGTACATTTGTGTAATATACACAAATGTACATTACACAAATATATTTTACTTTTTCCTGTCTTCTAAATAATGCTTTCAACACTGTATTTCATTACATGCAAAAGCTTATCACTATAACACATAAATCTTCGATTATTTTATTAAATTTTATTGTTTCGATATACTATAAATGAAGTAATGAGGTGCTAAATCTTACTTTGAGAACTAAAATACTTTGCTGAGTGTTTATAAAGCCTAAGTGAAGTATTTCATATAGACTATTCCTTTCTCTGATCCTACTATCAAGCTAATAAATGCTTCATAGTAGTTTTTTTGTTACTCAAAATAATTTTAATAGATAGATTCAATACATTTTACTTTTTCCTGTCTTCTTAAGAAAAAAACATTGGT
>NZ_JAESLK010000163.1:0-841 GCF_017892585.1 Staphylococcus sp. GDY8P57P
TTGAGGTTTTCATTCTCTTTCTCTTCAGGTATATCTTTATGCTGCACCTCTGTAGGCTGTTCCCATTTTTGTTGTTGATCAGTATATTTAGATTCTTCGGTAAATGTTGCTTCTTGCACATTAACATTTTGTCTATCATTAACAGATGTATCAAAAGAATAATTAAGCTGTCTTTCTTCCTCTAATTGATTCTCCAATTTTTGAATCTTTTTATTACTTTCTAATGCTAATACTTGCTGATTTTCAAGCAATTTCGACCTTTCTTGCAACTCTTTTCTGTAAAATTCAATTGTTGTTTCATGACGATTTTCTTGTTTTTCAATTTGATCATTCAAAGTATCAATCTGATTTTTAAGGATTTCTACTATTTGAGCATCACTTTTGGATTCAACATTAATATTATCTGACTCTTTTTTTTGTTTGTCTTCAGTAGTACTTTCAAATCCATATTTCTTCTTATTTTTATTTACTCTTTGAACTATTTTTTCTATGTCGCTATCTTCTTTAATAAACGAAGTGTTTTCCTGTTTTATTGTTTCTATATTCAATCTTTTAATATTATTAAAAATTGTTTGCTTACTAACTTCTAATTCTTCACTCAAAGCTTTCACGCTTCTCATATCATCAACCCTTTATAAAATGTTTATCAACCCTTTATAAAACAGTATAAACTCATAAAGCTTGATAATAAAGTAATTACAATATTAAAAACGGTTCCCGTCAATCGTTTCATCAAAGGTTCATAAAGGGTTGATGGTTTTTATCAAAGGTTTACAAACCCTTTATAAACCTTTGATAATCCTGCATTTTCCCTTTTATAAGGTTGTTCAAAGTGATATAA
>NZ_JAESLK010000164.1:0-796 GCF_017892585.1 Staphylococcus sp. GDY8P57P
CATTATTTAATTATCCATAATCCTACCATTGTACTAAAGATTCGTCAATAATTATTTTAAATTTTCTAACAAATAAGGCACTGATTGAAATGCATAAATTCTTTTTTGTTCTTCACCTTTAGACATAAGCATAAGTATCGGTACCGATTGTATCTCATGTTGTTGACTAAAATCAGGATGAAAATTTAAATCTATTTTAGTAATTGGTAATTTTAAAATTTCATTCGCAATATCTAACATGCGTTCTGACACTTTACATGTACCACAAGTTGGCGTATAACCAAAAATAAGATATTTTTCCTGATCTACGTGTTCGAAAACATTAACACGCGTTGTTCATTCGTTAAATTCATGTTAATAAACTGACCCTTTCAGCAATATAATCCAATTTCGCTTTAGCTACTTTTTCTTCATCCTTCACCATAAAACCATGCTTTGCAAACACTCTGGATAAATATCGTTTAGGACAACGTGCAACCTCACAATATTGTTTATCTATTCTTATATGTCTACTTTCACTTAAATATCGTTTAAACCATTTTCGAATTTTTTCACCTTCATCATCGGCATCGACAAGTATATACACTTGTTTATCGTATAACGATTCTATCATCTCATCTAACTTATCAATTCCCATAGTACCGTTTGTACAAATGATTTCAATCGGTTGGTCAATCACCTGCTTCACCCGTTTCTTGTCTGTTTTACCTTCGACAATTATAACTTGGTTTAATATCGCCATGACAGTCACCTCTAAATGTGATAGTAAATTCAATTTTATATTTAGTTCTACACC
>NZ_JAESLK010000165.1:0-155 GCF_017892585.1 Staphylococcus sp. GDY8P57P
TGTACTGCAGGTTGACCCTCTAAGTGATAAACAAAGTCCATTGTTCGACCAAGTATCGCCTGCTTACTTTTTGATAAAAATGAAAATCCTGTACACATACATTATCTACTCCTTTACATTATGATGACTTATATTTTGATGATTCATAATTGTTT
>NZ_JAESLK010000165.1:199-531 GCF_017892585.1 Staphylococcus sp. GDY8P57P
AACTTTTGATATACTCACACACCCTGCGCCTTTGCAATGATGCTTGAACATCGATCACGCGTTGATTCATTGAGCCTTTATACGGTAAATTAGGTCTATATAAATGATTAATAAATGGACCATCTACTAAGACGTCAATGAGCTCAAGCAATGTCTTTCTTTCTGCTGAATCTCGCTCTAAATATTCAAATAAAAAACCAGTCCATACCCATAATGATTTGGTATTTCCAAAACGTTTTCTAAAAGTTTGAGCACACTTCAAAGTGATATCTACATTACAAAAAGGTTCGCCACCAAGGATACTGAGTCCTGAAATATAATTTGGCGCACAG
>NZ_JAESLK010000166.1:0-626 GCF_017892585.1 Staphylococcus sp. GDY8P57P
CGTCTCATGTCATGAGTGCGATTTCTGGCTTTTTTTGTTTTATGAATTTTAGGATTAAAAACTTTTGAATATAATATTGACACTTGATTTGGTAAAATGTGAATAAAGACTGCAATAAAGATGCATAGAGTAAATAAACTTAAAGAAGGTTGAAAAAATGAGCGAATATGTTATTGAAAATGGACGGATTTATACTGAGACAGAGACAATAGAGCGAGGCTACCTCGTTATTAACAATGAGAAAATAACTGAAATTAAATCGGGAGACTATCACGGAGATTTAACAACAATTGATGCGCAAGGACAACATATTATACCTGGATTTATAGATATTCATATGCATGGTGGATATGGGGAAGATGCTATGGATGCTTCTTATGATGGGTTGAAACATTTATCTGAATCACTATTGTCAGAAGGAACTACGAGTTATCTAGCGACGACAATGACGCAATCTGATGAAAACATCACGAAAGCATTAGAAAATATAGTGAATTACCAAAAAGCGCAAGATCAATACAATGCAGCAACTATTGTCGGTGTACATTTAGAAGGACCGTTTATATCTGAACATAAAGTAGGCGCACAAAATCCAGCTTATGTTCAAAGACCTACTGTCGCAAAAG
>NZ_JAESLK010000167.1:0-673 GCF_017892585.1 Staphylococcus sp. GDY8P57P
TGGAGGTTTTTATATTCATATTTAAATAAATTATACAAATAGACTTATAAATAGTATAAAGATAATACCTGAAACTGAGATAACTGTTTCAAGAAGCGTCCATGATAAGAATGTTTCTTTCATCGTTAAACCGAAATATTCTTTAAACATCCAGAAACCAGCATCATTTACGTGTGACGCGATTACACTACCAGCACCAGTTGCTAATACGACTAATGCTAAATTAGCATCTGATGATTCTAATAATGGCATAACAATACCAACTGTTGAAATAGCAGCAACTGTAGCAGAACCTAATGCTAATCTTAGTACTGCTGCAACGATCCAAGCTAATAATATTGGAGACATTGCTGTATCTGTAAATAGTGACTCAACTGTTTTACCTACGCCGCCATCAATTAATATTTGCTTAAATGCACCACCGCCACCGATGATTAAGAGCATCATACCAATTGGATAAATGGCATTTGTTAATGTATCCATAACTTCTGTAACTTTATATCCTCGTTTAAGACCCATTGAATAAATAGCGAATAATACTGAAATTAACATTGCAGTACCCGCTTCACCAATAAAACTAATAAATCCTAAAATACCTTGTGGGTTTTCTGGTGAGCCTGTTAATAAATCTACAACAGTTGAAATAAGCATAATAAATACTGGTAATAAAGCT
>NZ_JAESLK010000168.1:0-1022 GCF_017892585.1 Staphylococcus sp. GDY8P57P
AGGAAAGATTTAGCTATTAAAAGGAATAATATTTTTTTAAAAATAGATATTAAAAGTTTTTTTGACACTATCAATCATAAATTATTATTAAAAAAACTTAAAAAAAGAATTAAGGATAAAGTAACCTTGTCTCTTATTACAGAGGCTATTGAGAATCCAACAGGGTTCGATACCCATAAAAATTGTAAAGGATTACCGCAAGGGATAGCAATTTCTAATATTTTATCTCATATATATTTAAAAGATTTAGATGAATATTATGATAAAAGAGATGATTTGATATATATACGCTATGTTGATGATTTACTTATATTATGCTCTACTAAAACCCAAGCTCAAACACTAAAAAAAGAAATAGAAAACAAGTTAAAAGATGAATTTTATTTAGATATAAATGAACAGAAAGGGAAAATAGGTGATATTTATAATGACAAATTTAACTTTTTAGGTTACGAAATAGGTTCTATAAACTCTTCTAAAAATGAATTCAAAATTGTAATGAATAAAAAAAGTGTTTTAAAAATTGAACAAAAAATCATTAATGTACTAACTGTTTTTAAAAAAGAAAGAAAATATACTATAGAAAAAATGATTTTTAACTTAAATTTGTTAATAACAGGATGTTTGGTACAAAATGAGTCTCATAGTAAGTATAAGTATGATAGACGTGGATGGTTATTTTATTATCTACAAATAACAGATATAACAGTTCTATATCATTTAGATCAATTTGTAAGAGATAAAATAAAAAATATCGCCAAAATAGATAATGATGTAAGACTATATGGATTAAAAAAATTTAGTAAAACTTACTTTGAAATGAAATATAATTTGTCAAAATCTACATATATATTTAATATAAATAAAGTAGATAAAGAAAATAAACAACGTATTTTAAAGGAATTTTACAACAAAGAACCTGATGAAGAAAATATTGACAGAATTTTCCGATACACAATTTTAAATCAAATAAAAAATTATGAGCAAGATATAATAAGTCAAATTTCTTAATTTATTTTTAT
>NZ_JAESLK010000169.1:0-593 GCF_017892585.1 Staphylococcus sp. GDY8P57P
ATACTTCTACTTTCATTCTAAATCCCCCTCTTAATGAAATCGAATGCTTAATGCATATTATAACTAACAAATTCACAATTTTCAAAATAATTGGTGTAAACGGATACATTTTCGTGTTAATTTCCTCCGAAATCACTTATACTAAAAGTATTAAAGGGTGAATATGACATTCATCTACAGTCGTTTGGAGTGAAAAAATGGAACATATAAAAACGTATCAATTTCAAACATTTCATTTGGACGAAGGTACATTTATAATAGAAGGCCCTGTCTCTAGAGAAAATCTTGAACTTATGACTTTTGATGATGGACTTTCTGCTTTTCGACAACCTAACGATCAATTTATAGCTATAAAAGAAATTAGTGAATTAAAAGAAGGTAGAATTTTTGTGATTAGAAAGCATGACCATATTGTAGGTTATGTCACTTATCACTATCCTGATCCATTAGAACGTTGGTCTGATGGTAACCTTGAGTATTTAATTGAACTGGGTGCGATAGAAATCAGTTTACCTTATCGACATTTACATTTAGGCAGTAAACTCATTCGTTTAAGTTTGACGGCTGATGAATATGAAGATTATATCGTTTTA
>NZ_JAESLK010000017.1:0-67273 GCF_017892585.1 Staphylococcus sp. GDY8P57P
GCATCGGCATCAGAATCGGCATCGGCGTCAGCGTCGGCATCAGAATCGGCATCGGCGTCGGCATCACTATCCGCATCGGCGTCGGCATCAGAATCGGCATCGGCGTCAGCATCAGAATCGGCATCGGCGTCAGCATCAGAATCGGCATCGGCGTCGGCGTCGGCATCTGCATCGGCGTCGGCATCACTATCCGCATCGGCGTCGGCATCCGCGTCGGCGTCAGCATCAGAATCGGCATCGGCGTCGGCATCGCTATCTGCGTCGGCGTCGGCATCAGCATCCGCATCGGCATCGCTATCTGCGTCTGCGTCGGCATCAGAATCGGCGTCAGCGTCGGCATCAGAATCGGCATCAGCATCCGCATCGGCGTCAGCGTCGGCATCAGAATCGGCATCACTATCCGCATCGGCGTCGGCATCAGCATCCGCATCGGCGTCAGCATCAGAATCGGCATCGGCGTCGGCATCGCTATCTGCGTCGGCGTCGGCATCAGCATCCGCATCGGCGTCAGCATCCGCGTCGGCGTCAGCATCAGAATCGGCATCAGCATCCGCGTCGGCATCAGAATCGGCATCAGCATCCGCATCGGCATCGCTATCTGCGTCTGCGTCGGCATCAGAATCGGCGTCGGCGTCGGCATCAGAATCGGCATCAGCATCCGCATCGGCGTCAGCGTCGGCATCCGCATCGGCATCGGCGTCGGCATCCGCATCGGCATCGGCGTCTGCATCGGCGTCGGCATCCGCATCGGCATCGGCGTCGGCATCGGCATCACTATCCGCATCGGCGTCGGCATCCGCGTCGGCGTCAGCGTCGGCATCCGCGTCACTATCTGCGTCGGCATCGCTATCTGCGTCGGCATCCGCATCCGCGTCACTATCTGCGTCCGCATCCGCGTCAGCGTCGGCATCAGCATCCGCGTCAGCATCACTATCTGCGTCGGCGTCAGCATCAGAATCGGCATCTGCGTCAGCATCAGAATCGGCATCGCTGTCTGCGTCGGCATCCGCGTCAGCGTCGGCATCCGCATCACTGTCTGCATCGGCATCCGCATCGGCGTCAGCATCCGCATCGGCGTCGGCATCCGCATCGGCGTCAGCATCGGCGTCGGCGTCTGCATCGGCGTCTGCATCAGAATCGGCATCGGCGTCTGCATCAGAATCGGCATCGGCGTCGGCATCCGCATCCGCATCGGCGTCAGCATCCGCATCGGCGTCGGCATCCGCATCGGCGTCAGCATCTGCATCGGCGTCAGCGTCAGCATCCGCATCTGCATCGCTATCATCATCGAAGTATCCATTATCAATACTGAAGTCATCATGATCAGTAATTGTTACACGTACTTCTTCACCATCAGCATCTTTTTCATCATCACTACTTGAGTTTGTAGTTGTTTGAGTTAAGCCTTCAGGCTTTTCAAAATGTACAATATAGTCTCCACTATCTAAATCATCAAAGCGATACTTACCATTTTCATCTGTTGTTGTTGTTTTTAATACGTTACCATTACCATCTTTTAATGTAACTGTTACGCCTGGAATGCCTTTTCATCAGAATCTTGAACACCATCTTTGTTAGTGTCTTTCCATACATAGTCACCTAAACTATATTTTGGAGTTTTATAGAAGCCACTATCTAATGTCCAGTTATCAGCACCATTAATTGTTCCTTTAGCAATTAAACCATCAGAATCTGTTGCATCATTATTACCCGTATCAACCTTAGTTGGTGTATAACCTTTAGGAGTTGTGAATTCAACAGTATAATCGCCATTTTGTAAATTATTAAATTGATATTTACCATTAGCATCAGTTGTTGTACGATCTAATTCATTACCATTTTTATCTCTTAGAGTAACATACACTCCTTGAATGCCTTTTTCATTTGAATCTTGAATGCCATCTTTATTTGTATCTTCCCAGACATAGTCACCTAATGAATATCTCTTTAAATCTCCCTCTGCAGTTGACGAACCTTGAGCAAGTGAATATGAATTTCTATGAGTATAATTTTGTACATCGGTTTGCAATGTATAGTCAATTCTGCCATTAGTAGCAGATGATTCACTATCTGGATTAGCAACTTGTTGGATGATATATTGTTTATTGCTAGCTGTCGTTCCATCTAATAAAGTTAAAGTTGCTGTCGTATTATTATTACTATAAGTCACCTTAAAATTATTTGTAACATCTTTAAGACCTGAAGTTACTGGAGTGAAACTATCAGCAAACTGATTTTGATTTGTTACTTCATAGATTTTAAAATTATTTGCATTAGGATCAAATTTATAGCCTGTTAATTGACTTACTAACACTTCTTTTTTGAAATTATTCTTAGGTTGATTGACATATACAGTCATATGTCGTGCTAATGTATCAGGATCAATATAATTTGTACCTGCAACTAGTGTATTCCCTTTTTTATTACCATAATCCACAGTAATATTTTCTGAATATTTATCATTACCTAGTGTAACGTCCATTGGATACGTAGCTTTATCAGTATTAGCATTTTCGCGTTTAGAAAATGTAACTTGTTCGAAACTTCCTTTGATATTATCATACTGATCTACATAGTTAGTAAATGTATAAGTAGTAGAATTTGTAGCACTATTATATATACCTTTCGCAATTAAATTGCCATTAGCATTATACAATTTCTGTTCTGTAGAAGGTAAACGTACTGAACCGGGACGGTAATAATTTCCATATTGGAAAGTAAATGTATCTCCTTCATGCACATCATCATCGACTGTATAATCCGCTTTCAACTTTAATACAGCCCCTGAAGTCGCCCAAAACTCCTCTTGTCCAGTATTTTTATTAATATTTGGTGGATCAATCTCTATATCAATATTTGAAAAATGAACCTTGTCATTAACATTTTGGCCAGTTGAAACTGCCGCTAATCTTCTAAGTTTTGATAAAGGACTTGCAGTATTAGAAGTTGTTCTTACATTAGTTGCTAGAGGCTCAGTTGCTGATAATGCCTGAATACCATAATCATTCTTGTTTGTGTCATTAGCTAACGCTGCTTTCAAAATTTCATTATTTAACTCATCTTCTGATAAGCCTTCTAAATCACTATTATTTGCAACGATTTTTTCAATATTAGCTGCATTTTTTTCATCTATATTTAATTCATCTAAATTTTGTTTAGTATAACTAACTTTGTCATTAACTGAACTATTTGCATCAATATTTACTGATTGGTTTTGCTTTTCTATGTCTTTAGAATTTTCTTGTTTTGTTGCTGTTTCTTCTGTGCTAGCTTCTTTTGTTGCTGTTTCTTCTGTGCTAGCTTCTTTTGTTGCTACTTCTTCTGTACTTGCTTCTTTTGTTACTGCTTCTTCTGTGTTAGCTTCTTCTGTGCTAGCTTCTTTTGTTATTGCTTCTTCTGTGCTAGCTTCTTTTGTTGCTGCTTCTTTTGTGTTATTTTCTTTTGTTGCTGCTTCTTCTGTGCTAGCTTCTTTTGTTGCTACTTCTTCTGTGTTAGCTTCTTTTGTTGCTGCTTCTTTTGTTGCTACTTCTTCTGTGTTAGCTTCTTTTGTTGCTGCTTCTTTTGTTGCTGCTTCTTTTGTTGCTACTTCTTCTGTGCTAGCTTCTTTTGTCAAATCTGAATTGCGATCATTATTATTTACATTGTTTTGTAAATTTAATTTTCCACCATTTTCAGTAGTACTGTCAGTGTTTTCTGCTGCTTTAGCTTCTTCGCCTGCCCCAAATAATAATGATGCTCCTATAAGAATTGAAGCTGTGCCTACGGTGAATTTTCTAATGGAGTATTTGTTTAGACGATTAGGTAAGAAGTCTACCTTTTTCTTAATTGGCCCTTGTCTTCTTTTGTCCATATTTTCCTCCTAAATTTTATTATCATTAATATATTCAACTTCCATATAAATATTAATGAAAGTTCACTTAAATCATATTGCATAATTAAATTTATTACAATACTTTAATTAAAATTACTTTTAATTTTCGTAATAGATAAAAAATTATTTCATTATAACAAAATTCATTAAATATAAAAAATATTTTGCAAAATTTTTTAAAAAAATAACCATAGTATTCCCTAAAGGAAATACTATGGTTACATGCATAATCAGTAAATTTTTACATATTTATTATTTACTTTTCAACATTATTATTTTTGTTTTTACGACGTCTGCCAACTAAGAATAATCCTCCAAGTGCAGCGAATAATGAACCAAATAATGTGCCATTAGTTTGATCATTATTACCTGTATCAGGTAATGCTTTACTATCAGATTTATCTGCTTTGCCATGATTATCTTTATCTGTGTCGGCATCGCTATCTGCGTCTGCGTCACTGTCTGCATCTGCGTCACTGTCTGCATCGGCATCGCTATCTGCGTCTGCATCACTGTCTGCGTCTGCATCACTGTCTGCATCTGCGTCACTGTCTGCGTCGGCATCACTATCTGCGTCGGCATCACTGTCTGCGTCGGCATCACTATCTGCGTCCGCGTCACTGTCTGCATCGGCATCACTGTCTGCATCTGCGTCACTGTCTGCGTCGGCATCACTATCTGCGTCGGCATCACTGTCTGCATCGGCATCACTGTCTGCGTCGGCATCACTATCTGCGTCCGCGTCACTGTCTGCATCGGCATCACTGTCTGCATCTGCGTCACTGTCTGCGTCGGCATCACTATCTGCGTCGGCATCACTGTCTGCATCGGCATCGCTATCTGCGTCCGCGTCACTGTCTGCATCGGCATCGCTGTCTGCGTCTGCATCACTATCTGCGTCCGCGTCACTGTCTGCATCGGCATCACTGTCTGCATCTGCGTCACTGTCTGCGTCGGCATCACTATCTGCGTCGGCATCGCTATCTGCGTCTGCGTCACTGTCAATTGGTTCTTCGTCAATGACAACTTCTACTGTGATATGATCTTGTGAACCATCTGGATAAGTTACTGTTACTGGAACATAATATGTGCCAGGATTTTCACCATTTGGTAAACTTTCTGGATCATCCACTGTAACTACTGGCTGTTCTCCTGTCGTTGGATAGTTAGGAACAGTTACCGCTCCTGTTACATCACCCTCAGTTGTTGGTACTCCATATGGCTTACGAACAACATCACTTGTTGGTTCATATTTAGTAGCAGTAGCTGCTGGTTTTTTACCAGTTGTTACTGGTACATCAATATGATCTACTGTGCCATCTGGATATGTCACTGTTACTGGAACATTTACTGTTCCTGGTGTAGTTCCATTTGGTAAATTATCAGGATTATTAACTGTGATTACCGGTTGTTCTCCTGTTGTTGGATAATTAGGAATTGTTACTGAACCAATTACATCATCTGATGTTGTTGGTGTTCCATAATCATGTTTCACTCCAGTTGTTACTGGTTCATAAGTGACATTGTTATTAGCAGGTTTTTCTCCTGTTGTCACAGGTACATCAATATGATCTACACTTCCATCTGGATATGTCACTGTTACTGGGACATTTACTGTTCCTGGTGTAGTTCCATTTGGTAAATTACCTGGGTTATTAACTGTGATTACTGGTTGTTCCCCTGTTGTTGGGTATCCAGGAATTGTTACTGAACCAATTACATCGTCTGATGTTGTTGGTGTTCCATAATCGTGGTTTACACCATTACTTGTTGGTTCATAAATCACTTTATCTTGTGTTGGTTTTTCTCCTGTCGTAACAGGTACTGTGATATGATCCACACTTCCATCTGGATAAGTTATTGTTACTGAGACATTTACTGTTCCTGGTGTAGTTCCATTTGGTAAGCTATTTGGATTGTCAACTGTTACAACTGGTTGTTCTCCTGTTGTTGGGTATCCAGGAATTGTTACTGAACCAATCACTTCATCTGATGTTGTTGGTGTTCCATAATCATGATTTACACCTTCACTTACTGGTTCGTAAATTACTTCGTCAGGTGTTTCATCGTCTTTAGTAACAACAGTAACTGTCACGTGATCTTGTGTGCCATCTGGATATGTCACTGTTACTGGGACATTCACTGTTCCTGGCGTTTTACCGTCCGGTAATGTACTTGGATCGTCAACTGTGATTGTTGGTGTTCCTTTTTCTGATGGATAATCTGGAATTGTTACTGCTCCTGTTACATCACCCTCAGTTGTTGGTGTACCATAATCTTTTGTGACTTCTTCTGTTGTTGGTTCATATGCATCATTATCTGCTTGTTCGTTTGTTGTTACTGGTACTGTCACATGATCTTCTGTGCCGTCTGGGTATGTCACTGTTACTGGAACTTCCACTGTTCCTGGTGTATTACCGTCTGGTAATGTACTTGGATCATCAACTGTGATTGTTGGTGTTCCTTTTTCTGATGGATAATCTGGAATTGTTACTGCTCCTGTTACATCATCCTCAGTTGTTGGTGTTCCGTGATCTTTTGTGACTTCGTCTGTTGTTGGTTCATAAGCATCGTTATCTGCTTGTTCGTTTGTTGTTACTGGTACTGTCACATGATCTTCTGTGCCGTCTGGATATGTCACTGTTACTGGAACTTCCACTGTTCCTGGTGTATTACCGTCTGGTAATGTACTTGGATCATCAACTGTGATTGTTGGTGTTCCTTTTTCTGATGGATAATCTGGAATTGTTACTGCTCCTGTTACATCATCCTCAGTTGTTGGTGTTCCGTAATCTTTTGTGACTTCGTCTGTTGTTGGTTCATACACTTCATTATCTGGTTGTTGGTCTGTAATAGAGAATGAATCAATAGCTAATGCTGTAGTTAATGATTCTGTAGAAACACCTTGTTTGAATACTGCAGATGAGAATACGTCTGATACTTTTGCATCTTCTGGTACTGTTAAAGGTACTGAACCTACTGTTCCATCTTCTGCAGAAGTTACAGTAACTGGATCTCCGAATTTTTCGCCATTTTTGAACCATTGCACTTGATATTCACGATTTGGTAATAAGCCACCTGTTCTAGATTCTGCAGTATCACCTGGTCTAGCTAATTCATCTGTTGAGTTATAATTCGTGATGTCGTGCATTGGTTGTGGTGCTAAAAGTGCAAAATCCACACCTGATGTGTTATATGAGCTTTGAGCATTTGGTCCAATTGGTAACAAATCGTCACTTAATCCTTCAAACATGTTGGTTTGGAAATTATTACTCCAAATAGCATAGTCGTCAACTAGTGGCGTAACATATACGTAATCAGAATTGATATGTCTGTGTTTTTGTCCAATTGTTCCATTCCAAGCCATTAAGTTATTATGTGAAACATCTTTATCAGCTACAACTTTACCATATTCTTCATCTGAGATAGTTTTAGAAATGCTTGCACCTGAATTTTGTTTATAAGCACTAATACCATAAATACCTTTGAACGGAATGTAATAATCACCTTTAGAATCTACATTTGCTACAACAGTTTCAGCAATGTGTGAGCCCACACCATTTTTAGCTTCATAATCAGCGATAATTTGTGCTTGTGCAGCTTTGAAATCATCTAATGTATAACCACTGTGCTCATTTTTCCAAGTATCAAATAATCTAGTTACTTCGTCATTTACATATGATGCAGCGACTTTTGTATTAGTGGCATTAACATCCCAAGAGTCTTTACCCCAACGTCTTGCATCAGAGCCATTAGGATCCCCGTTTTCATACCATACGTTACCGCGAATTGTACCGTAAGCACCTGTATTTTCAAATTGGCCATTTGAAGTACCAGATGTTGTACGTTCATTTTCTGGTTTTAGTAACCAATCAACATTGTTATGTTTTTCTTGAAGTACAACGTGTGAGTTAACAATTCTATTAATCCCTGCTGTAAAGTCCCAAGATTCATTTTTTCTAGTTAAACGATCATGATAACCATACATTTGGTCACCGTGTTTAACAACATCGTATTTAGATGGATCTGGATTTTTAACCCAAGTTCTTATAGCAAATTTAGAGTCTCCTGCTAATTTAAATTCATAAGAATTGCCATTCTCATCTGTAACTGGTTTAGATAAGTCAAATGCAAATGAACCGTCTGGGTTTGTAGTAGTGTAATATACTGGGGATACAACACCTTTTCCGTTTACCCATTGTAAGTAGACATTAACTCCTGACAATGGTAATGCATCTTTTTGAGAATAATTTGAATGATTACCATTTCTATAAACCCATGCTTTACCACTATAAGTTTGTTTTTTAGTAGCATCACCTGGTGAGTATATAGCACTATTTTCTGCTGATTCTTGTAAATCTGACGTATTAGCACGATCCATTACCATTGCTCTATTACGTAACAAGTTTCTAACAGGTGTGTTAGAAGTTGTCTTCGTTTTAGAAGATGTGTTTGTTGTATTAGCAACTACTGGAGTTGAATATTGATCATTAGTTGCCGATTTTTCTTTAATTAAAGCAGCTAAAATTTCATTTTCATCAGCTTTATTAACACCTTGTTTATTTAAAACTGATAAAATTTCGTCTTCAGACACTCCTGTTTCATTTGCTACATTTTTAACTTCATTTACAGTTTCTTTTTCTGAAATTGGTTGATTTGTTGTAGTTTCTTTAGTCGCTTCTTCTGTTGAAGGTTGTTCTGTTGTGCTTTCTTTACTTGCCTTCTCTTCTGTTGAAGGTTGTTCTGTTGTGCTTTCTTTACTTGCTTTCTCTTCTGTTGAAGCTTTCTCTTCTGTTGAAGGTTGTTCTGTTGTGCTTTCTTTACTTGCTTTCTCTTCTGTTGAAGGTTGTTCTGTTGTGCTTTCTTCAGTCGCCTTCTCTTCTGTTGAAGGCTGTTCTGTTGTGCTTTCTTCAGTCGCCTTCTCTTCTGTTGAAGGTTGTTCTTGACTTACTTCTTCAGTAGCGTTTTCATTTGTAGTTGATTGTTCTGCACTAGTATTAGTTTCTTGCGTTGAATTTTCTTGTGAAATTGCGCTCTGAGATGTGTTCGATTGATTACTAGCATCTTCTTCAGATGCTTTTGAATTACTTTGATTTTCTCCGCTTTCAGTTTGATTAGTTTCAGCAGCTTTAGCTACATCATGTCCTGCACCAAAGATTAATGTTGCACCAACTAAAATTGATGCCGTCCCCACTGTGAATTTTCTTATCGAATATTTATTTAATCTATTCGGTAAGAAATCTAATCGTTTATTCGGCTTTTTCTTCAAATAACTCACACCACTATTTTCCAAATTTATTGAGTACAATACTCATACAAAGCTTATCACTTTTTGTATATTGTTACAATATATAAATCTGATTTTTTAAAAAAACATTAATTTGTTCATGCTAAATAACTTTAGAAAATTATATACCTTTTTTATATTATTTAAAAATTTTAATTTTGATATTCATTTACTAGAAAATCTAGCGTCATACTTATTATTACCATAATTAGCATTTAAAAAACTCGCAGTTACACACTACGGGTTAATTTCATACATTTTTTTCTTAGTTATTCTTTTGATTTCGCTTTCTACCTAATACTAGTGATGCTATATCTACAATTCATGTTTCGAATAACACGCCATTTTTCTATTCGTTGTTTCCTGTTTTTGGTAATTCACTATTATCTGGATCCGCATCGGCATCACTGTCAGCATCTTTTTTATTAGAATCAGACTTAATGAGCACACTTAGTAATGCTCTATTATCAACTTGATTATAGTCAATATTAATGTTTTTAACATTTTCACTTGCCTCTTCAATTGAACTACTAGTATTCTCAGCTACAAAATTTGTTAATGATTTTTCTTTTTTCAATATTATAAATAGTATTATTTAATTGTGTCTCAGTATTTTCAAATGATATATCTAAACCTGTTGTATTAACTGTCTTAGTATCATTATTAGAAGTATTATTTGCATCTGTTGCTACATTTTGTTTTGTAGTGTCAATTTGTTCTGGTTTCACTTGTGATAATGTAGCACTCTCGGATGTTTGAACATGACCTTTTGCTTTTACATCTTGCGCTTCACTCGTATCTATAGTTGTGGAAGCTTGATCTTTTTCAGCTGCTTTTGCTTCATCATGAGCACTTCCAAAGATTAAAGCCGTCCCTACTAATATAGATGCTGTCCCTACTGTGAATTTTCTAATTGAATATTTATTTTGTTTATTCGGTAGAAAATCCACTCTCTTTTTTTGTTTATTTTTCAAACAGACCACTCCCTAAAAGAATTGTAAATCGACCTAATTTAACTGTTTATTTAATTACTTAAATTTAAAAACTAATTAAAAGATGAATATAAATACATATAATTAAGTTCAAAAAATTATCTTTTGTATTGTAATCTATATAATCGTCTGAAATATTCTTTTTAAAACAATAAAAAAAGAACGATAAAAAATCGTTCTTAAAAACTAGTTTCTACTATTATATATGTGTACTTCTAGATAATTAAATTTTATTTTAAATGTTCATAGGGACTATTATTCACAAATGATACAATTTGGTCTACAAATAATTTTGCGCGCAACTGAAATTGGTCATCATCAAGATACAATGTACCATCTTCAAGTTTACTGTAATCTGAATCGTGTGTAGCAATTTGTGTCGGTACCGCGATACCTAGTAAACTGCGAACAATGACACGTAAATGTGATAGTGGTTCTGAACTAACAATACCACCACTATTGCCAATTAGCCCTACTGGTTTCATTTTAACGTAATCCATATTGATATGATCTAATGCATTTTTAAGAATGCCAGAGTAAGAGCCATGATAATTAGGTGTGCCAAGTACTAAGAAGTCTGCTTCCATAACTTTAGTTTGAAAGTCTTTTGCATTTGCTTTAATTTCTTCTGTTGAATGGGTTGTTCCTGAAAAGTCTAACTGATTTAAAGGTCTTTCTGCTAAATCAAATATATCAACATCTAAATCATGTGTATCAAATTGACCCACTAAATATTTAGCAAGCGCATTCGTATGTGAGCCTACTTTTGCACTACCAACAATAATAAGTCCTTTCATTTCTTCTAAACACCTCTTAATATTAATTATTTTCTTCTTGTAATAGTTTCATAATGGCTTTACCTACACCGCTATTTTCGTTAGTATCTGTGACATATTTAGCAACGGCTTTTACTTCAGGCATTGCATTTTCTACTGCCACCGGATAACCTACACGTTCTAACATTGACACATCATTTAAATTGTCACCTAATGCCATAACGTCTTTTAAATCAATATTTAATTGATCTGCAATAGATGTTAACGCTATTCCTTTTTGAGCATCAGAATGAGTAATTTCAAGGTTACCACGTGATGAAGATGAGATAGCTAAACTTGAAATTGCTGAGAGTTCTGCACCTATTTTATTTATTTTCTCTAAATCTGGATTAAAGGCAAGGACTTTCATAATTAGTTCGCCTGGAATATTTTCAATTTCCTCATAACTATTTACAACTTTCAACGTCCCATTATCTATACGTTTTTGAATGCCGTTTTTAATCTTTTCAACATCCGCTTCTTGTCCTGCTTGTTTAGCAATATCTAAATATATATCTAAATCTTTAGTAGGATCTTCTGTGTAAATCCCTCTATTAGTGTAAATTTGATAGTATACATCTTCATGGTTCAAGATGGATTTTATGCGTTCCACTAATTCATGATTTAAGTTAGAGGTACTCATAATATTAAACGATTCATCACGTACTTCTGCACCATTTAAACAAATGTATGGCACACTTAAATCTGTTTCAGCTACAGGTGTATTCGCTTCATAGAATGCACGACCTGTCGCAATGGCAACTGTTATTCCTTGTGATTGTGCAAATTTAATCGCATCAACATTTTCTTGTGAAATTTCATGTGCAGCATTTAACAATGTGCCATCCATATCTGTTGCTATTAATTTAATCATACAGTTACCTCGTTTCATTATCTTAATTAAACGCTATTTATTTTGAAAAGTATCACCTGAAAGTTTTTAAACCTCAATTTTGACACCACATTCACGTGTATTATTTTAACAAATATAAAACAATTTGTACGCTTACTTGTTCGTTTTAGACTTCTTTAATCGTAATTCTCGAAAGAAGTTACGTAATAGATCTCCACATTCTTGTTCACGTACACCACTAACCACTTCAGCTCGGTGATTAAAGCGTGATTCTACTAATAAATTCATCAAACTACCACCACATCCACCTTTAGGGTCAGAAGCACCGTAAACCACTTTAGGAATTCTACTCATCACAATAGCACCTGCACACATGACACAGGGTTCCAACGTTACATATAAGGTGCAACCTTCTAAACGCCAACTTCCAATGGTATTAGACGCTCGTTCAATCGCTATATGTTCTGCATGTGCAGTCGGAAGCTGTGCAGTTTCTCTTAAATTATGTGATCGTGCTATAACTTCATCATCTTTAACAATAATTGCACCTATTGGTACTTCTCCGATATTTTGTGCTTTTTTAGCTTCTTCAATCGCTAATTTCATGTAATATTCATCATTTGCCATGTGTGTTATACCTCACTTATGATACAATACTCATTGTCTATTTTAACATTTGGAGATGTGATTATGAACAAACCATTTATCGCAATTGAGGGCCCTATTGGTGTAGGTAAATCCTCCCTAGCTCATAAGCTTAGTCAGTCATTAAATTACTATGAAGAAAAAGAAATAATTGATGAAAATCCATTTTTGTCTGATTTTTACGATGATATCTCTAAATGGAGTTTTCAAACTGAAATGTTCTTCCTTTGTAATCGATACAAACAAGCGAAAGATATCGCAAAAATGACACAAGGCGTTGTTAGCGATTATCATATTTATAAAAATAAAATATTTGCCCGTAACACTTTAAGTCATCATGAATTTGATAAATTTGACCGCATTTTCGATATTTTAACAGAAGATCTTGAAATGCCTAACATGATTATTTTTTTAGACGCAGATTTGAATGTTTTGAAACAGAGGATCGCTAAACGTAACCGTAGTTTCGAGCATCATATCGAAGATAACTATTTATTGAATTTAAAAGAAGATTATTTAACATTTTATAATGCGATGAAGTGTGAAGGTGCGAATGTTGTCTTAATTAATACAAGTGATATTGATTTTGTCAATAATGATTCAGATTATCAATCCATTTTAGAAAAAATAAGACCTATGATAGGAGCAATTGAAAATGAATAATTACAAAGTACCTCAAAATGCAATTATCACTATTGCTGGTACAGTTGGTGTTGGTAAATCAACATTGACACAAGCGTTAGCCGACAAACTGAATTTTAAAACCTCTTTTGAAAATGTTGATCATAATCCTTATCTCGATAAATTTTATGATGACTTTGAACGTTGGAGCTTTCACTTACAAATCTACTTTTTAGCGGAGCGCTTTAAAGAACAAAAGCGTATGTTTGAATATGGTGGTGGATTTATACAAGATCGTTCTATTTATGAAGATGTAGATATTTTCGCGAAAATGCATGAAGAACAAGGTACTATGAATGAAGATGATTTCAAAACCTATTCTGAGTTGTTCAATGCTATGGTAATGACACCCTACTTCCCTAAACCTGATGTATTAATTTATCTTGAATGTGATTATGATGAAGTCATTGAACGTATCAAAGCACGTGGTCGTGATATGGAAATTAATACAGACCCAGAATATTGGCAAAAATTATTTAAACGCTATGAAGATTGGATTAATAACTTTAATGCTTGTCCAGTAGTACGTGTAAATATCAATGAATATGATATTCACGAAAATCCTGACTCATTAGATCCAATTATTGATAAAATCGCACATGTCATTAATACGTACCGTAACGTAGATAATCGATAATATCTAAAAACGCTACACAATATTGAAATCCTTGTGTAGCGTTTTTTAATTTATAACCTTATTTATTTTCACTATATTGTTTTAAGACTTCGGGCACACTTACCGCTGTATCTATAATCACATCAGCGTCGACTAACTCTTCTTTTTTAGCAATGCCACTCAGTACACCAATTGCTAAACCTAATTCAGCATTTACCTTTGTCTTCATATCATTATTCGTATCACCAACAATCACTACATCTTTAGGTTTCACGTCATAGTGATCAAACAATGGATTAAGTACTGCCGGATTGGGCTTTTCAGCAGCATGTGTTTCTGTTGAAATCACTAAGTCAAATGCATCTTTTGAATTTGTATCTTCTAAAAACTGCAAGACGCCTTTTCTAGAATCACTTGTAACAATACCAATTTTATAGCCGTCTTTTCTCAATGATTGAATCATATCGTATACACCATCAATCCAGTTATTCTCTGGCACACGCGTATCGACAAGGGATTGACTTGTATTACGTGTCCAAGTTGAGACATCTTTACCAACAACGTTATTGAAAGCTTTAATCATTTCATCTAGTGAGCCTGAACCCATCACAGAATCAGGAACAATTGCATCATCAAGAATACCCAATTGTCGATGCGCAACTTCTTTATCAGCGACTGGGTATTCATCTAAAAGACTATCTACTAATCTTATGCCGATTTTCTCCCAACTCTTGTCAAACTCAATTAACGTCCCGTCTTTATCAAATAATATCCATTCCATTTACACAACACTCCTATAATTCGTAACTTTAATTCTTCTATTGTAATACAGATTTTCGTTTTAGACTTAATAGAACGATTTACAATTCCATTTTCCAATTATTCAGTATATGTATCTGTTAGACGTTTATCCTGGTATATAACCATACCAGTTTTCAATTTTTTAAATCCCGCTTTTTGATAAAAATCTAAATTACCAATAGTTGATATTAAATGTATGCATGAAACTAAGCCTATTTCATCTAGAAGGCGTTCGAGCATACGCATACCAATTTGTTTATTTTGAAAATCTTTGTTAACTACAACATCATAAATGGCTGCATTGAATACACCATCTGATAATGCCCTAGCTACGCCAATGACTTTATTATCATAAATAGTTAAGACGACATGAGTACTATTACGGAAAATCTCACATATCGCCTCTTTGTCATGTTTTAACCAACCAACTGATTGATATACTTCATAAATTGAATCAATATAGCTTTCATCGAAATAAGTAATTAGCTTAAACGCCATGCAGTCCCCCCTAAATGGTCTTTTTCTATATACTATACACTTTTTTATAGGTTTTAAGTCTTATAAATAAATGCGTCTCAATACCGATTTCTTTATCACTTTACTACGTTAAACTAAATAAAAAGACAACAGGTGCAACTAATGAATATATTATTTAACAAATCTAAATTAAACATCTTGTTTATTTTGAGTGTGTTGGCCTTCTTAACAATTATATTAGGAATGAAACTGCACATGCTATTAATCACTTTTGTAGATCAAAGTGCTTTCCATTGGTTTTTAAACTCATTCGGTGATCCGCAAATGAATTATCACGGAAGCTGGTTTAATGATTATATGACTATCGTCGCAACTTATGGAGACATACTACCTTTCGTCATTTTAACCATCCTAATGGCACTTATAGTATTTCTAAAGCGTCATGTCATATTGTCTATTTGGCTTTTACTTACTGTCGCATCAGGTGGACTAATGGGTATAATGTTTAAGGATTTAATACATCGTGCGCGTCCATATGATCATTTATCAATTGATTCAGGATATTCATTCCCTAGTGGCCATTCTCTTGCCAGCACACTCGTTATAATGATTATTGTGTTATTTTTTATATCTAAAATTCACAATAAGCTATTAAAATGGTCATTAACAATACTATTAACTATGGTGTGGTTGAGCATTCTTTTCTCAAGATTATACTTCCATGCGCACTATCTTACAGATGTTATGGGGGGCGTTACATTTAGTCTATCTTGGGGCTTCGGATGTATCATGTTATATCAACAATTTGCAATGAAGTTGAATCAATTACGTATTTTCAAAAAGAATAAAAATTATCATGTTTTTAATTAATATGGTTATATAAAGTTCACCCCGAAAATTAGATTTCAATCTAACTCTCGGGGTGATGATTATTGTAAAAATAATTATTTAGGTTCGCCATGTACTAAAATACTACTAATAAAGTCAATCGCTTTTTTAATGAAACCGAATACGTCTGTCATTGGATTCCACTCCTTCATTAATATTTAAATTACACTTTTATTGTAAACACCTGAGGATACATTTGGCGTTTATTGCGTAATTGCCTATTAATGATGCGTAGTTGTCTGCTTATATATTTTGATTTGTAGTGTGACGCATTGTCAGTAATTCTTGTACGTAACTGTCTTTTACCTCGTAAACAACAGGATTACTTTTCAACTTAATTAATTTATTTTCATATTTGTTTATGACTTCATTAACTTTATTTCTTGAGTAGCCAACTATGTTTTTTACTTCTTTAATACTCATTCTAGAGTATTTACTTCCAAATATTTTGTCTTGAAGTAATATAAACAGAACATTTAAATCATATTTATTTAATGCTTGTTCATTAAGAGACTGCGTAAGTCTTGTAATGATGTCTGTATTATTTTCAAACGTTTCTATAATATTATTTTGTCCTTCAATAATTAATTGCATCATATCATCAATAAAATTTGTTATTTCACCTTTATTAAAATAATCAGATGCTTCTTGAAATGCTTTATAATATTTATTTTTATTATGATTTACGACGTATGAAAAAGTGAGTGCTGTAAACGAATCCAAGTTATCATTAAGTAATTTGGCTAAAATATATCTTCCCACTCTTCCATTTCCATCGTAAAAAGGGTGTATGTACTCAAACATATAATGACTAGCTAATATTTTATAAATACTGGGTGCTTCAAAATGTTTAATAAAACTTAATAAAATAGTTAGATATTCATAAATTTCTGGTTCATTAAATTCATTTCTATGAACCCATTTACTTTTAGCATTGTCGTAGACACCGATAGAATTTTTTCTAAACAAATTTCCATCTGGTAAATCTTTTTCTAGCATTTCAGAAGCAACAATTGGGGAGTGGGACAGAATTCTTTTAAATTCGTCGTCCCACCCCCGCAAGGATGACTAGAACTAAAAAAGCTTGATTTAAGCATTTTCTCAGTTCAGTCAGCTACTGCGAATTTGCAAAATAGCTTCATTATATTATTTATGTCCCGGACTTGTATTGATTTCAACGTCATCATTTTCAATCATAATATATTGATTTACTAATCCATCAAAACGCTTATTCTCACCTTTTGTTTTGTTCAGTGACGCAGCAATCTCTTTTTTTGTACTTTTTATATTTTCAATTTCATTTGTACTTTGGAGTTCAGTGATTAATAAATATTTAATATATGCTTCATTCGCGACTTTAGGCAATGCTGAGGAAAGTTGCTTAATTCTATCTGAGTTTTTAAGACCTTTTCAAGATTAATGCCTAATGATCGATTTAGAATAAAAAATAGAGGATACTCTACATCTCTTTGTTGTTTCTCGTTCTGAATTGGATGAATAACAAAGTCGGTAACATAACTTGAATAACTATTTAACCGCATATTATATTCTGTTTCTACATTATCCCAACCATACATATGAAAGAGCTTTTTTAATGATTTGTACTCCACATGATACACCTTCTTACTTATCATATATTTAAGCCTGCTTTTTATGATATCAATATTATACATAAGACATTATATATAAAAGTATGATCTTTAATTTGAATAACACCATGCTTAAAATAAAATATTAATCCCTCCAACATGTCTGTACTTTAAACATAGATGAATTAAAGAAACTATAAATAAAACTGATTATATAAAAATGTTTAATTCATATTTTTAATATTTTATGTTATTTTTATATTTATAAACAATGTTAAAATCATTAGTGATCATAGGATAATATATATGCCTAAAGATAAAGCATGCTTTTTTTCGCTAAATATTTAAGTAATCTAATGATTTAATAAATCAAACTTTCTCATACAGTATTTATTAATATATGTCGTAACATTTTTGAATTGTTAAAACACAATAGTTGAGATTTTCATGAAAGGTTGCATAATATATGTCAAAATCTAAATTGAGATTAATTCTAAATATTATATATTTTGGATCAATCATATTACTTTGTATTTTTATGTGGATAACAGATATTCATATTCTTACAAATATTTGGGGAATTATAATTTTTTGGTCATACGTTTTCATTTTTCAATTTATAATCGATCACTACGCACCTAAACAGAAAAAACATGATGATGATAAATAGCTATATACTTTGACTTTTTAAAATTTATTAAAAAACTGCATAATTAAAATGTGGGGAATTTCTAAAATGACTTAAAAATGTTGGGGTGTCTATGATGAAATACAGAATAATTGCAGGTGTTATATTTTTAATAATACTAATTGTTGCTACGTTTTATGTTCAGCCAATGCTTACTTTAGATAATCAATTATCAAATTTAATATATATTTTAGCATTAGTTATTATTGGTGCTGTATTAGGCTATATTAGTCGACGTTTAGATGGGAAATAGCTAATTACTGTTTCGAAATCTACCAAATTTATAACGAACTCCATTTAAAAACATTTCCTTAATGATGCTAAAGGAGAGATTGATAATGAAAAAATATCAAATAGCCTTAACGATTAGTTTGGTATTATTGAACATATTCTCAATTATTTTCATCGCATTTTTTCATATTCCATATGGTAAGACCATTTTCTATTCTCTTTTTTTAGTTATAATTATCGTTTTTTTCTTAATAGATATGAAAATTGAGAAAGATAATGATAAAAATTGAACAAGTAATACATTAAAATTTAAATAATCAAATCTTTAAGTTCTAAATATTTAAGTCCATAAGGTCAAAGTATTCAATTATCTAATCGCTTTTTTTAGATATCATTCAAAAAGCATAGACTCAAGCCATCACAATTGAATAAAATAAAAAGCTAGAAACCTCAATTACTTGAGATTTCTAGCGCAATAAACATGCTTTATTTATATTCTGGAACTACGACTCTCCAACCATGCGTATCTTCTAATTTACCACTTTGGATGCCAGTGTATGTGTCATATAATTTTTTAGTAATTTCACCAGGTTCGTTATTGTTGATGACGATTTCTCTATCTTCATATTTTAAAGTACCTACTGGTGAAATCACGGCAGCTGTACCTGACCCGAATACTTCAGTCAATTCACCTTTGTCGTATGCTTCAAATAACTCATCGATTGATACTTTACGTTCTTCAACTTCATAGCCTAACTCTTTCGCCAATTCAATGATTGATTTACGTGTAATACCTGGTAAGATACTACCATTTAAAGCAGGTGTAACTAATTTTCCATTTTCAACGAAGAAAATGTTCATACTACCAACTTCTTCAACATATTTTTGTTCTACACCGTCTAACCATAGCACTTGGTCATAGCCTAAATTATTAGCATTTGTTTGTGCTAATAAACTTGCTGCATAGTTACCTGCTACTTTAGCAAATCCTACGCCACCACGTACGGCACGAACATATTCATCTTCAACGTAAATTTTAGTTGTTTTTAAAGTGTCTCCGCCATAATAAGCACCTGATGGAGATAAAATGATTAATAATTTATATTGATGAGATGCTCTTACACCTAAGATACCTTCAGTGGCAAATACAAATGGACGAATATATAATGATTGTCCTTCGCCTTCAGGTACCCAATCACGTTCAACGTCTACTAATTGTTTTAAACCTTCTAGTAATAATTCCTCATCTACTTTAGGCATCTCTAAACGTGCTAATGAATCATTGATACGTTTGAAGTTTTGATCTGGTCTAAATAATACAACTTCGCCTTCATGTTTATAAGCTTTTAAACCTTCAAATACAGCTTGTCCATAATGAAGACCTTGTGCAGCTGGTGAAACTTCAAATGGTGCATAAGGAACAATTTTTAAATCATGCCAACCTTGATCTGCATCATAGTCAAAACTTAACATGTAATCTGTGAAGTATTGACCGAATCCTAAATTACCTTCTGGTTTTTCTTTAAGCGCGTCGCGTTGTTCAAATTTTACTTTTTCTGACATGATGAAAGCCTCCTAAATCATTCTAAGTTAATAATAGTATATTAAATTATAGCAATCTCATAATGGTGATTCAATAAATTTTCTAAAAATTCAAACTAAATACCAATTGTAAACCCTTACTTCAAAAATAACATACTTCAATAATGAATTTAAATCCAACTTCGAAATTGAAAATTATAAAATGACTAATAGTACATAGTTGCGTGCTCACACACTTACGTAAATAGTTCTAAGATAGATTACGAAACATAGTTGCGGAGACTCCTAGGGGATCTTTAATTTTAATGAACCTATGAGCAATAGCTCTTAGGTAAGTAGTTCTAAAATGGATAATGGAACGTAGTTGAGCGACGCCTATGTTGATTATTAATGAACATAAGTGCTAGCGCACTTATGTAAGAAATTCTAAAGATGAACTACGAATGACTTTGGATGACTCTTGGCGCCTTATTTATTGAACACAAGTGCAACTGCACTTGCGTAAGTAGTTCTAAGATAGATGACGAAGTGTAGTTGTGTAGACTCCTAGTGGAAAAGAAAGTGTCGAGTGACTACAGGCACGAGCCTTTCCCACAGGAAAGCGAAACAACTTAAACGAGTGAATATCTATCTAAGAACTACTTTACAAGACCAAGGCTCGACCCATCCCCCTAGGCAAGCATCACAACAGAATGAGTAAATATTCATCTAAGCATTTCTTTACAACCCAGCTCCCTATGCAAGCATCTCAACTTAAGTGAGTGATTATCTATCCAGTAACAATTTTCACAAAAAAGCCTGGAACATAAATAATATAATGAATCTATTTTGCAAATTCGCAGTAGCTGACTGAACTGAGAAGGCGCTTAAATCAAGCTTTTCTCAGTTCTAGTCATCCTTGCGGGGGTGGGACGACGAATTCAAAAGAATTCTGTCCCGCTCCCTTTTCACAAAAAACTAGCAGGGTGTTACCACCCTGCCAGTTCAACACATCACACTTTATTTATTTTGTTCTTTTTCTTCAATCGCTTTTAACATTAACTCAGTCATACCAGCTAAATCGTATTTAGGATCAAAGCCCCACTCTTTACGAGAATAGCTTGTATCAATATTATCTGGCCAACTATCTGCAATTGCTTGACGTGCTGGATCCACTTCATAATCTAAAGCAAAATCTGGATAATGTTTTTGGATTTCAGCTTTAATTTCTTCAGGTTCAAAGCTCATAGCACTTAAGTTATAGCCATTACGCGTAACTAATTTATCTGCATCTGCTTCCATTAATTTAATAATTGCATCAATCGCATCATCCATATACATCATATCCATGTATGTGTCTTTAGCAATATAACTTGTATAACGTCCGCTTCTTACCGCTTCGAAATAGATTTCAACCGCATAGTCTGTCGTACCGCCACCTGGTTCTTTAACATGAGAAATAAGTCCAGGGAATCTCACACTACGCGTATCGACACCAAATTTTGTGAAATAATATTGGCATAATAATTCACCAGCAACTTTATTCACACCATACATTGTAGTTGGTTGTTGGATTGTATTTTGAGGTGTATTTTTCTTAGGTGTTGAATCACCAAACGCACCAATAGAACTTGGTGTGAAGAAATGTAATTCATATGTTCTAGCAGTTTCTAATGCATTCATCAAACCGCCCATATTTAAATCCCATGCTAGTAATGGATTTTTCTCAGCAGTTGCTGATAATAAAGCCGCCATATGCATTAACGTATCCGCTTTAAAGTTCTCAACACTCGCCATCATCGCTTCACGATTCGTAACATCCAATACTTCAAACGGTCCATTATTAACCGGTGAGTCCTCTTCCGGTTCTCTAATATCCGTAGCTAAGACATTGTCATTTCCATAAATTTCTCTACATTTTAATACTAGCTCAGTACCAATTTGACCAAGCGCTCCTGTAATAACGATTCTTTCCATAAATAAAAACTCCCTTTGTGTGTTTACCACGAATAATTGTCCTTTTAGGGTGTACATATTCCCTATTTACATGCTTATTATAATATAAAAGCGCTTTCTTGTATACTCAGAAAGTACATTCTTTATTAATCTATTTCTTTTTGAAAAGTCAGAGATTTTTACGTATCGTAGTGTTTGATTTATTAATCATTTTTAAATTTATCGTAAATAATTGAATGCGTAAGCTTTAAGACGGGTGACTTATGCTAATATAAAAATGTAAATTCCATATAATAAAGGAGGCAAATATGAAGCGATATCTTGTTCCAATCTTAATACTATTTTTTATCGTATTTGGTATCACTATGGGTACAACGTATGCTGCTGAATCGGAGTCAATCCAATCAAACAACACCACAGCAGTATCACACACAACATCACAAGAAGCACCATCAGTAAATGCTTACTCGACGAATAAGGATACGGCAATAAAGTCTGATGCAATTTCACATCATGATGACATCACATCGTCGTCTCAAACGACGCCACATCCTGATGTTACAACGTCTACAACACAACATACTACTTCAGAGAAGCACAATGCTTCATCTCAGGGTTCTGCCTTTTCAGATGAAAAAGCATTGCCTGAACCGACTTCAAATGAAGTTCAATCGTCGCAAGATACTAAGGTAAACACATCATCTTCAACAACTGAAGCTTCTAAGTCAGCACAAGTTACACCGCCAAAGGCATCTACGCCGACGAAAGTTACATCATCGCCAGAAGAAGCAACGCAACAACAAAGTCATGATGTTGCTGTATCACAACACGCTACACCTGTTTCAAAACAAGCACCTAAACACAGTGATGCTACTTCAAAGCAAACAGCTATGAAGACGAATGATGTTGCTGCGAATAAGAAAGCAACAACAGCTTCTAACAACAAAGATAAACACACAATTTTACATACAAATGATATTCATGGTCGTTTCGTTGAAGAAGATGGTCGTGTCATCGGAATGGCTAAAGTAAAGGGACTCAAAGACAAATATCATCCTGATTTAATGGTTGATTCTGGCGATGCATTTCAAGGATTACCTGTTTCTAACAACTCTAAAGGTGAGGAAATGGCTAAAGCTATGAATAATGTCGGTTACGATGCGATGACTGTCGGAAATCATGAATTTGACTTTGGCTATGACCAATTACTTAAATTACAGAAACAGTTAAATTTCCCTATCATTTCATCCAATATCTATAAAAACGGTAAACGTATTTTTAATCCTTCCACAATCGTAACTAAAAACAATGTCCGTTATGGTATTGTGGGTGTCACAACACCTGAAACCAAAACTAAAACATCACCTAGTGCAGTTGAAGGTGTGGAATTTAAAGATCCGTTAACCAGTGTCAAACAAGCTATGAATCAAATTAAAGATCATGTAGATATATTCGTTGTCTTATCACACTTAGGTGTGGATAAATCAACACAAGAACGTTGGCGTGGTGATTATTTAATCGAGCAGCTGACGAAAGACCGTTCATTTACACAGCCTATCTTTGTCATCGATGGTCATTCACATACAGTCATTGATCACGGTCAACACTTCGGTGCTAACAATATACTCGCGCAAACAGGAACAGCCCTCGAAAATGTAGGCCGTATTGATTTTAATTTTAAAGATAAGCAAGCAACGAATGTCGAAGCATCATTAATTAATGTCGCTGATGCTGAGCATGTGACACCTGACTCACAAATCGAAGCACAAACTAAGAAAGCAAATGATGCGTTCTTGAAAGCAACATCCACTGTCGTTATCCCTAATAATACAGTGAAGTTAAATGGCGAACGCGCACAAGCACGTACACAAGAAACCAATTTAGGGAATTTAATTACAGACGCTATGGAAGCATATGCCTCTAAACATTTCTCACACCCTTCTGATTTCGCAATCACTAACGGTGGTGGCATACGTGCTTCAATCGACAAAGGTAAAGTTACAGAAAATGATATTATTACTGTATTACCATTCGGAAATTTAATTTCTCAAATTCAAGTTAAGGGCTCAGATGTGTTAAAAGCATTTGAACATAGTTTAAGTGCTGAAACAGATATGCAAGATGGTAAGAAAGTCTTAACTGCTAATGGTGGTTTCTTACAAATTTCTGATTCACTAAAAGTATATTACGATATCGACAAAGCATCTGGACAACGTATTAATGTAATTAAAGTATTGAATAAAGAAAATGGTCGCTATGAAGATTTAGACCCTAACCGCACGTATTATGTAACAACAAATGATTTCACGGCTAATCAAGGTGATGGCTATGATATGTTTGGTGGTCAACGTGAAGAAGGCATCTCATTAGATGAAGTTGTCGCGCAATACATTAAAGAAACCGATTTGAGTAAATATGATACAGTTGAACCTGTACGTATTATCAACGGAGCGCCTGAAAGTGCTGAGCAGCCAAATACTGGTGAAGCAACTCAAGATAGTAACAATCATTCAACAGGTCACGCAGGTAGCGGTCAACAAATGCCAAATAATAATACGAATGATGATTCGAAACATAATAGTCAGCATGGACAACAACCAGCGCATAAAGATACACATCAAGCTAATGGAAATATCATCGAACTTCCTAACGTAGCTAATGGTGGTCATCAACAAATGCAAGTGCCATCAAGTTCTAATGGGAAGCATCACCATAATGATGCACAACCAATGGTCATCAACACTACCCATACATCTACACATCAGCATTGTGGTTATCCTGTAGCTTCAAATCATTACAACAAAGTGATTCAATTATCAAATCACGCCTTTGAACAGCATGCAGGTGCGTATCATATGATGCATCAGCAAAATCATCACACGAGCAACGCACTTCAAACAATGGCGCTCTATAATGAATCATTAACACAGCTACCTAATACAGGTAATACAGATGATACATTAGAACATGGTATCGCAATCTTACTTGTTGTAACTGGAACTGGATTGATATATTGTCGTCAACGCAAAAAATCAGCATAATTTTTAATAATTAATAAACCGTGAATGGGACACTAAATGCATTGTCTCACTCACGGTTTGTTGTCGTTATATTAAGATTGTTGTGACATTCAACTATTTATCCTGCTTTTCAATCGCTTTTTTATAAAAATAATTAGCAACCACTATATCTACAATAGCAAGGCCAACAGATTTAAAGAGTGTCACTTCTTCATCACTCTCACGTCCTGAAATTTTACCTGCAACAATATCACCAAGTTCGCCATGTAAAGATGCTTGTGTGATAATTCCTTCTTCTTGAGGTACCTTTAAATCGCCTGTTTCTTCCATTGCAGCTTCAGTAGATTCAACCACAATTTTGTTAGCTACCATCATTGATTCAGTAGGTAATTCCTGCATATCTGGTTTGAAAGAGCCTACTGCATTTAAGTGAACACCTGGATGTAAAGTATGAGAAAATACGGGATTATTCGAATTTGTAGCAGTTACTACAATGTCCGCTTCTGCTATGGCATCATCCGCTTGATCAAAGACTTTCGTTGCGACATGATATGTTTCCGCTACTTCTTGTGCTAATACTTCCGCATTCGATGTCGTACGACTTGAAAAGTGAATCATATCGATATGTCTCACAGCCATAACAGCTGCAATTAAACCCCTAGCCTGATCACCAGCACCAATAACACATAACGTTTTAGCATCTTTGCGAGCCAAGTATTGCGTTGCTACGCCTGAAATTGCGCCAGTACGTATTTGTGTTAAATAACTGCCATCTAACACAGCAAGCGTTTCTCCCGTCTCATAGTCACTTAAAAGGACTGAACCTGTTATCGTTTTCTTGCCCTTTTTAGGGTTATCAGGCGCAAATGTAACGGTTTTAATGCCAACGATTTTAAGATCATCGGATAAAGCTGGCATGACTAAATAGCGATTATCATCATTAAATGGTAGGACATAGCGTAGTGGCGTTTCTGTCTTACCTTCTGAGAATGCTTTTAACGAATTGGCAACTTCATCAATCACTTCTTTCATATCTAGTAATGCTCGTTGATCTTGCTCATTCAAAACTAACATATTAATTCCTCCATCAAATGCTTTGTCGTTATTCATTATTTACCCGTCAAGCCACTCATTTATCATCTTATTATGTAACAGTTTTAATTCACGTATGTTGATAGGATGAAAAGGCTAATTTAACTTGCTTAAACTAGTCATTTTGATTGAACCGCTTCTTTTCCCACTTTAATCTACAAGTCCTTCATCATAATAAGTAGCGTGATTATTTAGAAATACACGCAAACTATGATGGTAATATACTAACTTTTCATCCGCTTCTTCGATTGGCAACCAACGTAATGTCGAAATTTCATCTTTCATTTGAATTTCTGTTGTATAATCATGTACTTTTGCTTTAAACATAATAAAAAGTGTATGGACATTCATTTGTGTCGATTTACCTTCATTAATACTCACTACGTCCTTAACTTCAATAGCTAAGCCTGTTTCTTCTCTAACTTCACGTTTCAATGCTTCAACTAACGTTTCTCCATACTCAACTTTACCACCGGGTAGTGACCAGCCACCACCATCTGTATTATGAACGAGTAAAATATTTCCTGCTTCATCTTGTATCAATGCATATACTACTTTTAAATCTTTCATTCATCCAACCTTCATTCATTAGGAATTTCAAATCGACTTACTAAATTACCATTCTTTTTGACATATGGTTCGATTTCATATCCGCCATGTTTGTTAATCACTTTTTGTGAGGCAGTGTTCTTAGGATTTGTAGTCATTAATACTTTGTTTACACCTAGTTCTTTTAACAATAGCTTCGCCTCTTGCAACATAAATGAAGCAATGCCGTGTCCTCTACGTGACTGACACACGCCATAACCCACATGTCCGCCAATGTTTACTAAGCGTCGATTTAAGTGATGACGAATATCGACTGCACCAACAATAGCTCCATTTTCAAAGCAAAATAGTGTGGTCGTTGGTACCCAATCATCATCAATCTCTATATTATTTAGATGGTCTACCATGTGCTCAAATGACTCATACTTCGACAAGTCTGTGTTGGAAGGCACTATGGGTTCATCATGAACATACCATTCTTGGAGGTACTTCATTAAAGCCACTTTATCTGAATAGCTTAACTGTCTTAGATTTAGCATTAACACACCACCTTCTAAATTATATGTTAATTTGATATTTCACATTTTAAGATGATGAACTATAACATTATTTTACCAAAATAAATATCTCCACCTCATCTATTAACAAACGACATTTTGAGTTATCTTTGTTATATCACAATAAAAATAGACTGGAACGATCATAATCGTCCCAGCCTAAAAATAACTCTCTCTTATATTATTATTTAATTGTACCTAGTTCTTTACCAACTTTTTCATAGGCAGCAATTGCTTTGTCTAACATTTCTTTCGTATGCGCTGCTGTAGGCATATTTCTTACACGTCCTGTACCACGTGGTACTGTTGGGAAGACGATAGATTTAACATATACACCTTCGTCTTTAAGTCGTTTACTAAATTCTTGTGTTTCTTTTTCGTCTCCAATAATAACTGGCGTAATTGGTGTTTCTGATTCACCAGTATTGAAACCAAGTTTAGCTAAGCCGTCTTTTAAATATTTCGCATTATCCCATAATTGATCGTGTAATTCAGTAGAAGCCATTAATTTTTTCACAGCTTCAGTAATTGCTTTAGTATCTCCAGGAGCTAATGAAGTTGAGAATAAGAATGGTCTTGATTGAGCTTTTAACCAGTCGATAAGTTCTTTAGTACCTGCTACATAACCACCAACTACACCGATTGCTTTTGAAAGTGTACCGATTTGGAAGTCGATTTTATCTTGTAAACCGAAATGTTTAACTGTACCAGCACCTTTACCCATTACACCTGAACCATGCGCATCATCAACGTAAGTAATTAAGCCAAATTCTTCAGCAATTTCAACGATTTCAGGTAATTTAGCAACGTCTCCGTCCATACTAAATACACCATCTGTGATGTACATAACTTTATTGTATTGACCTGATTCAACAGCTTCTTTCGCTTTCGCTCTTAAATCATCCATATCTGAGTGGTTAACACGGATGATTTTAGCTTTAGATAAACGACATCCATCAATAATAGATGCGTGGTTTAATTCATCTGAAAGGATTGCGTCATTTTTGTTCATTACTGCTGAAATAGCTGCCATGTTACAGTTAAATCCTGATTGATAAGCAATAGCAGCTTCAGTACCTTTGAACTTAGCTAATGTTTCTTCTAACTCATCATGTAAGTCTAATGTACCGTTAATTGAACGTACAGCACCAGCGCCAACACCGTGTGAATCAATTGCATGTTTAGCTGCAGATTTTAAATCTTCGTTTGTTGCTAGTCCTAAATAGTTATTTGATGATAAATTAATATATTGTTTCCCATTGATTGTAATTTCTGGACCATTCGCACCTTCGATTGAATCGATTTCGTTATATAATCCATTGTCTTTTAAATATTGAATATTTTCTTCTAAAAAGTTGTGTAGTGATTGAACCATATTCATATCCCCTTTGCATTTATTTATCAACATAATCATAACTGATTTTTCTTGAACATGAAAGCACTATCATTCCAGTTAATTCAATATATTGAATATTCTTTACGTCATGTACAACTGTTCATACAACATGTATATTTACCTTCATTTTCCAGAAAATACCGAATTAATCTATTGAGTTGAATTAGAATTTGATATACTAAAATTCATAATAATTAGGAAGAAGTGGTTCATGTGTTAGATTGGTTTCAATTAGCCAGTAATAAGGAAAATAGAATGATTCAGATGCGTCGCTATATGCATCAATATCCTGAACCTTCTTTCGAGGAAACTTGGACGCATAACTATATTCTAAATCAGCTTAGTCATCTTGATTGTAAAATTGAATCACCTATTGGACGTAATGGCATTAAAGCAACATTCAAAGGTAAAGAAGAAGGACCAACAATTGCATTTCGTGCTGACTTCGACGCACTACCTGTACAAGAACTTAACGATGTACCTTATAAATCGAAGAATGATGGATTGATGCATGCATGTGGTCATGATGGCCATACTGCGATATTATTAGGCGTCGCTGAGATTGTGCATGAACATCGCCATTTATTAAAAGGGAATGTGGTCTTTATCTTCCAATACGGTGAAGAAATTATGCCAGGTGGCTCTCAAGAAATGATTGATGATGGTTGCTTAAATGGTGTTGATAAAATTTATGGTACACATTTATGGAGCGGCTATAGTACAGGTACGATTTATTCAAGACCTGGTGCAATTATGGCATCACCAGATGAATTCTCGGTTACGATTAAAGGTAAAGGGGGGCATGGCGCTAAACCGCATGAAACCATTGACCCAATTGTAATTATGGCTGAGTTTATTCTCAGTGCGCAAAAAATTATTTCTAGAACAATCGATCCTGTTAAAGAAGCTGTCCTTACATTCGGAATGATTCAAGCTGGATCGTCTGATAGTGTTATTCCCGATAGTGCTTTTTGTAAAGGGACTGTGCGCACATTTGATACAGAATTACAATCACACATTCAACATAAGATGGATAAACTATTACAAGGCTTGGCATTAGCTAATGATATCACTTACGACTTAGAATATATTCGTGGCTATTTACCAGTACACAATCATGTCAATGCATATGAGGTAGTCAAACAAGCTGCAAATGACTTACATCTACGCTTCAATGAATCTGAGTTAATGATGATTGGTGAAGACTTTTCTCACTATTTAAAAGTCCGCCCAGGGGCATTCTTCTTAACTGGATGTGGTAATAAAGATAAAGGTATTACAGCACCACATCATAACCCACATTTTGATATAGATGAAGCTGCATTTAAGTATGCTGCTAGTGAGTTCTTGAAAATATTAGAAATTGAAAATGTGTTTTAAAATTGAATCGTTTAGCTTAATGGAACAATGAGGCTGGCACAAAAATAATATAATGAAGCTATTTTGCAAATTCGCAGTAGCTGACTGAACTGAGAAGGCGCTTAATTCAAGCTTTTCTCAGTTCTAGTCACCCTTGCGGGGGTGGGACAACGAATTTAAAAAGAATTCTGTCCCACCCCCATTTTTATATAAAAGGAAGTAATATTTATATATAACAAACTGTGATAGCTATAGTTATTAATCATATAGAAACACAATAGTGCCAATTATCGAGCATATAAAAAGAGACTAAAACAAAATGAATTGTCTTAGCCTCTTTAAACATTTAGGCAGTAGCTGGCTGTTTTAAATTTAAAATGCGCTTGAATCAAGAGTTTTTTAAATCTAGTCATACTTGACGGTAGATCCCTAGCAAAGGGAATCTCATCAAGAAATTCTATAAACTAAGCAAGCTGGGAGAGGACAACCAATTATTTTAATTTCTGTTCTTCTCCAAAAAAAAGACTCCCTTAAAGGGAGTCTTTGAAATAAAGAATAATTAAAATTATTCGATGATTTCAGTTACAACGCCTGATCCTACAGTACGTCCACCTTCACGGATTGAGAAACGAGTACCGTCTTCAATCGCGATAGGAGCGATTAATTCTACTGTCATTTCAACGTTGTCGCCAGGCATAACCATTTCAGTACCTTCTGGTAAGTTAACAACACCAGTTACGTCAGTAGTACGGAAATAGAATTGTGGACGATAGTTTGTGAAGAATGGAGTGTGACGTCCACCTTCGTCTTTAGATAAAACGTATACGTCTGCTTTGAATTTTGTGTGAGGTGTGATTGAACCTGGAGCAGCTAATACTTGACCACGTTGTACGTCTTCACGAGCAACACCACGTAATAATGCACCGATGTTGTCACCAGCTTCAGCGTAGTCTAATAATTTACGGAACATTTCTACACCAGTAACAGTTGTTTTAGAAGTGTCATGGATACCAATGATTTCAACTTCTTCACCAACTTTGATTTGACCACGTTCAACACGGCCTGTAGCAACAGTACCACGACCAGTGATTGAGAATACGTCCTCAACTGGCATCATGAATGGTTTGTCAGAATCACGTTCTGGAGTTGGAATGTAATCATCAACTGCTTGCATTAATTCTAAGATTTTTTCTTCGTATTTTTCGTCGCCTTCTAAAGCTTTTAAAGCTGAACCAGCGATTACAGGTACGTCGTCACCTGGGAAGTCGTATTCAGATAATAAGTCACGTACTTCCATTTCAACTAATTCTAATAATTCTTCATCGTCAACCATGTCAACTTTGTTTAAGAATACTACTAATGCTGGTACACCAACGTTACGTGATAAAAGAATGTGTTCACGAGTTTGTGGCATTGGACCGTCAGCAGCAGATACTACTAAGATACCGCCGTCCATTTGAGCAGCACCAGTGATCATGTTTTTAACATAGTCAGCGTGTCCTGGGCAGTCAACGTGAGCATAGTGACGTTTGTCAGTTTGGTATTCGATGTGTGCAGTATTGATTGTGATACCACGTTCTTTTTCTTCTGGAGCGTTGTCAATCATGTCATATGATTGTGCTACAGTGTCACCATTTTTAGCTAATACAGTTGCGATAGCAGCTGTTAAAGTAGTTTTACCATGGTCAACGTGACCGATAGTACCAATATTGGCATGTTCTTTTGAGCGATCAAATTTTTCTTTTGCCATTATTAAATCTCTCCTATTCTAGTAAAAGTTATTTCAATATTATCTCTCATGATAGTTTCTCACCATCATGAGACATAATGATTGTTAGAATTCATAATTCATTTATAATGCATTTTCAGTAAAAAATCAATTCATAAAGGTGTTTGCTTAAAGAATAAGCATACGCTGTATTTTACCTAGAAAATCTAGTTAAAACAAGTTTAATTATTCACCTTTATTTTTTTTGATGATATCATCAGCGATTGATTTTGGAACTTCTGCATAGTGATCGAAGTACATTGTGTAAGTACCGCGACCTTGAGTGTTAGAACGTAATGAAGTTGCATAACCGAACATTTCTGAAAGTGGTACATAAGCGTTAACAACTTGTGCATTACCACGAGGTTCCATACCATCAACACGTCCACGACGAGCTGTTACGTCACCCATGATATCGCCCATGTATTCTTCAGGCATTTCGATTGTTACTTTCATCATTGGTTCTAAGATAACTGGATCACATTTTTTAGCAGCTTCTTTAAGCGCTAATGATGCAGCAATTTTGAAGGCCATTTCTGATGAATCGACATCATGGTATGAACCATCAAATAATTTAGCTTTAACATCGATTAATGGATATCCAGCTAAGACACCGTTTTCCATAGCATCTTTAAGACCAGCTTCAACTGATGGAATGTATTCACGAGGAACTACACCACCAACGATAGCGTTTTCGAATTCGAAACCTGCGCCAGTTTCGTTTGGTGTGAATTCAATGTGAACATCACCGTATTGACCACGACCACCAGATTGACGAGAGAATTTACCTTGAACTTGTGCAGATTGCTTGAATGTTTCACGGTATGAAACCATTGGCGCACCTACATTACATTCAACGTTGAATTCTTTCTTCATACGGTCAACTAAGATGTCTAAGTGTAACTCACCCATACCACCGATGATAACTTGTCCAGTTTCTTCATCTGTGTGTGCATGGAAAGTAGGGTCTTCTTCTTGTAATTTAACTAAAGCTTGAGTCATTTTATCTTGGTCAGCTTTAGATTTAGGTTCTACTGATAAGTGGATAACTGGTTCAGGGAATTCCATTGATTCTAAAATAATGTCATTCTTTTCACCACATAATGTGTCACCAGTACCTGTATCTTTAAGACCAACTGCAGCAGCGATATCGCCTGAGTAAACAGTATCGATTTCTTGACGTGAGTTAGCGTGCATTTGTAATAAACGACCTACACGTTCACGTTTGTCTTTAGTTGAGTTCTTAATGTAAGAACCTGATGTTAAAGTACCTGAATATACACGGAAGAAAGTTAATTTACCAACATAAGGGTCAGTCATAACTTTAAATGCTAATGCAGCGAATTCAGCTGAATCGTCTGGTTTAGCAATGACTTCTTCTTCAGGATTGTCAGCACGGTGACCAACAATTGGTTTAACATCTAAAGGTGATGGTAAGTAGTCAATTACTGCGTTAAGCATTAATTGAACACCTTTGTTTTTGAATGCTGTACCACAAAGTACTGGGTAGAATTCTACGTCAGTAGTTGCTTGGCGGATAGCATCTTTTAATTCTTCAACTGAAATTTCTTCGTCACCAAGATATTTTTCCATTAAATCGTCGTTAGTTTCAGCAACTGCTTCGATTAAATTAGAACGAGCTTCTTCTGCTCTTTCTTTGTGATCTTCAGGAATTTCAATTTCGTCAATTTCAGTACCTAAGTCGTTTGTATATTTGAAACATTTCATTTCAACTAAGTCAATGATAGCTTCAAATTCATCTTCGGCACCAATTGGTAATTGGATAGGTGCAGCGTTAGCATCTAAACGATCATGTAATGTGCTTACAGAGTAATCGAAGTTAGCGCCTAATTTATCCATTTTGTTTACGAATACGATACGAGGTACACCGTATGTTGTAGCTTGACGCCAAACAGTTTCAGTTTGAGGTTCTACACCTGATTGCGCATCAAGTACAGTAACCGCACCATCAAGTACACGTAATGAACGTTCAACCTCTACAGTGAAGTCTACGTGTCCTGGAGTATCGATAATGTTTACACGGTGGCCATCCCATTGAGCTGTTGTAGCAGCTGATGTGATTGTAATACCACGGTCTTGTTCTTGTTCCATCCAGTCCATTTGTGAAGCACCTTCGTGTGTTTCACCAATTTTGTGGATACGACCTGTATAGTAAAGAATACGTTCAGTCGTAGTTGTTTTACCAGCATCGATGTGAGCCATGATACCGATATTACGAGTGTTTTTCAAAGAAAAGTCTCTAGCCATTGTTTTTCTCCTTCCAGTAATTACTGAATAAGTACTATTGAATATGGCGATGCCCTAAGCATGAGCCATCTTATTTGGTAAACCAATGTGACGGAACACACTCAGGGTTAAAGCTTTAATCTTACCAGCGGTAGTGAGCGAATGCTTTGTTCGCTTCAGCCATTTTGTGAGTGTCCTCACGTTTCTTAACGGCACCACCTGTATTATTAGCAGCATCTAAGATTTCGTTAGCTAAACGATCTTCCATAGTTTTTTCACCACGAAGACGCGCGTAGTTTACTAACCAACGTAATCCTAGAGTTGTACGACGTTCAGGGCGAACCTCAACTGGTACTTGGTAGTTTGAACCACCCACACGACGAGCTTTTACTTCTAATACTGGCATAATGTTGTTGATTGCTTCTTCAAATACTTCTAAAGCATCACGACCACTGCGTTGTTCTACAAGGTCAAATGCTGAATAAAGAATTCTTTGTGCTGTTCCGCGTTTACCATCTAACATGATTTTGTTGATCAATTTTGTAACTAATTTAGAGTTATGAATTGGATCTGGTAATACGTCTCTTTTAGGTACTGATCCTTTACGAGGCATAATTAAAATCCTCCCTTCCTATTATAGTATATTATTAAAAATTGAAATTAAAATTTACACAATCTTAAACTTAATTTTTAGGTTTTTTAGTTCCGTATAATGAACGGCCTTGTCTACGTCCGTCAACACCTGAAGTATCAAGTGCACCACGTACGATGTGGTAACGCACACCAGGTAAGTCTTTTACACGTCCACCACGTACAAGTACTACACTGTGTTCTTGTAAGTTATGGCCGATACCAGGGATGTATGCGTTGATTTCAATATTGTTTGATAAACGCACACGTGCATATTTACGTAACGCTGAGTTAGGTTTTTTAGGTGTCATAGTACCTACACGAGTACAAACACCACGTTTTTGAGGTGAGTTTAAGTTAGTAAATTGTTTCTTTTTACTATTAAAACCTTTGTTTAAAGCTGGTGAATCTGATTTTTTAGATTTGCTTTGTCTAGGTTTACGTACTAATTGGTTAATAGTTGGCATTGAAATGTCCTCCTCTCTTCACTTTTTAATTCCACACATCCAGGTGGTTCATTTTTAGGTTAAATAAAATTTAGTAAGCAAAATACTTACTAATTCTCATTCAATAACGCAACAATGGTTGCATTAACATTAATACCTACATAGTTACCTAAAGCATGTTTGCTTTGATAATAAGTGATAGGTATATTTTTATGATTGATTAAACTAAATACGTGAGCTAACAAATGTACCTCAACGTCTTGAGCAATAATCAAAGATGCAACTTGATCTCTATTTAACGCTTTAAGCGTTTCTTTAAGACCAACTACATAGTGTTGTTTGTTAAAGCGTGCAACTTTTTCATTAGACATTAAAATATCCTCCAAAGTTCTGCTTGCATCAACCTTTACAATAATAACACTTATTGAAGTATCAAGTCAACATTTTTTGTAGACTTTTTACTCATTTTAAAAAATAAAGAACGAGAGCGAGACTACCTCTTTAAAAGTTAGATATGTCCCGTCTCGTCAATTATGAAAATAATTCCTAATAGGCTTTATTTCATAGTTTATTCAATAACTTCGGCTTCTTCAGTTTCAGTAACTGGTGTTTCCGCTTTATCGTATTTAACGTCGCTATAACGTCTCATACCAGTACCAGCTGGAATTAACTTACCGATGATAACGTTCTCTTTAAGTCCAAGTAAGTCATCACGTTTACCTTTGATAGCTGCATCTGTAAGCACACGTGTCGTTTCTTGGAATGACGCTGCTGATAAGAAGCTTTCTGTTTCAAGAGAAGCTTTAGTAATACCAAGCAATACTGGTTTAGCTGTTGCTGGACGTTTACGTTCTTTAAATGCTTCTCTGTTTGCATCTGTAAAGTTATGAATATCAACCAATGAACCAGGTAATAACTTAGTATCGCCAGCTTCAATGATTCTAACTTTACGTAGCATTTGTCTTACCATTACTTCAACGTGTTTATCGTCGATTTCTACACCTTGCATACGATAAACTTTTTGAACTTCTTTAAGTAAGTAGCTTTCAGTTGCATTTAAACCAGCAACGGCTAAGAAGTTCTTAGGCTCGATTGAACCTTCTGTTAACACTTCACCACGTTCAACTGATTGACCGATTTCTACTTTCAATCTAGAAGTACCTGAAGCTAAGTAAGATCTTGTTTCATTAGCACCTTTAACAACAATTTCTTGTTGACGGTCTTTAGCTAATTTAATATCTTCAACGACACCTTCGATTTCAGTAATCACGGCTTGACCTTTAGGATTACGTGCTTCGAAAATCTCTTGGATACGAGGAAGACCTTGAGTGATATCGCTTCCTGCTACACCACCTGTATGGAATGTACGCATTGTAAGTTGGGTACCAGGTTCACCGATTGATTGCGCAGCGATTGTACCAACTGCTTCACCCACTTCAACTTTTTCACCTGTTGCAAGGTTTTTACCGTAACATTTTTCACAAACACCGTGACGTGTGTTACAAGTAAATGCTGAGCGGATGTACATTTGTTCAATGCCTGCATCAGTGATTTTCTTAGCAATTTCAGCTGTAATTAATTCATCAGGACGAATGATAATTTCATCCGTTTCAGGATGACGAATTGTTTCTTTTGAGTAACGTCCTTCAATACGTTCGATGAATGGTTCGATCATTTCTGTACCTTCTTTGATATCAGAAACGAGTAAACCACGGTCTGTACCACAGTCTTCTTCACGAACGATAACATCTTGTGCAACGTCAACAAGACGACGAGTAAGGTAACCAGAGTCAGCTGTTTTAAGGGCTGTATCGGCAAGACCTTTACGCGCACCGTGAGTAGAGATGAAGTATTCTAATACCGTTAAACCTTCACGGAATGAAGATGTGATAGGTAACTCGATAATTTTACCTGATGGAGCGGCCATTAAACCACGCATACCAGCTAACTGAGTAAAGTTAGATGCGTTACCACGGGCACCAGAGTCACTCATCATGAAGATTGGGTTTGTTTTCTCAAGTGATTGCATTAATTCGCCTTGAATTTGATCTTTGGCATCTGTCCAAATTTCAACAACCGCATTATAACGTTCATCTTCAGTAATTAAACCACGGTTAAATTGTTTAGATACGCGTTCAACTAATTTTTCATGTTCATCTAAGATATCTTGTTTATCTGGAAGTACAACAATATCTGCTACACCAACAGTAATACCAGCTTTAGATGAGAATTTGAAACCTAAATCTTTCATACGGTCAAGCATCATAGATGTGTCAGTGATGCTAAATCTATTGAAGACTTCGGCAATAATATTACCTAAGAATTTTTTATTGAATGGTTCAATAAGTTCTTGTTCTTCAAAGTAAGCTTTAAGTCCACCTTCACCTAATTGAGTTGGATCAATAAAGTATTTATCTGGTGTTTTACCTTCAAGATTAGTTTGGCTAGGTTCATTAATAAATGCGAATGAATCAGGAATGATTTCATTGAAGATCACTTTACCTACTGAAGTAGCTAAAATTTTGTTGTTTTGAGCTTCTGTGAATGTAGGGTTATTAAATGATTTCGCATGCACACCAATACGAGTGTGTAAATGTACATAACCATTTGCATATGCTTTAAGCACTTCATTAGTATCATTAAAGATTACGCCAGTGTTTACTGCATCTTTACGTTCTAAAGTAAGGTAATAGTTACCTAGTACCATATCTTGTGATGGTGTTACAACAGGTTTACCATCTTTAGGGTTCAAGATGTTTTGCGCAGCTAGCATTAACATACGTGCTTCAGCTTGTGCTTCTTTAGATAAAGGAACGTGAACAGCCATTTGGTCACCGTCAAAGTCCGCGTTGTAAGCTGTTGTTACAAGTGGGTGAAGACGGATAGCACGACCTTCAACTAATGTAGGTTCAAATGCTTGGATACCTAATCTGTGAAGTGTAGGTGCACGGTTAAGTAATACAGGATGTTCTCTGATTACATCTTCCAATACGTCCCAAACTTCATCGTCCATACGTTCAATTTTACTTTTAGCGTTTTTGATGTTCGTAGCAATTTCACGTTGAACTAATTCTTTCATTACGAATGGTTTGAACAATTCAAGTGCCATTTCTTTAGGTAATCCACATTGATACATTTTCAAGCTTGGTCCAACTGCAATAACTGAACGACCTGAATAGTCAACACGTTTACCAAGTAAGTTTTGACGGAAACGACCTTGTTTACCTTTCAGCATATGTGAAAGAGATTTCAATGGTCTGTTACCTGGACCAGTAACTGGACGACCACGACGACCGTTGTCAATTAAAGCATCTACAGCTTCTTGTAACATACGTTTTTCGTTTTGAACGATGATGCCAGGAGCACCTAAGTCAAATAAACGTTTCAAACGGTTGTTACGGTTAATTACACGACGGTATAAGTCATTTAAATCACTTGTTGCGAAACGTCCACCATCTAACTGAACCATTGGACGGATTTCTGGTGGAATAATTGGAAGTACATCTAAAATCATCCATGCTGGGTTATTACCAGAGTTTCTGAATGATTCAACAACTTCTAAACGTTTAATCGCACGTGTCAATCTTTGACCTGTTGCAGATTCTAATTCGTCACGTAATGATTTTAATTCTTCGTCTAAGTTGATTTCTTCTAATAAATCTTTAATACCTTCAGCACCCATTTTAGCGACAAATTGGCCTGGATATTTATCATAATAATCTCTGAATTCAGCTTCAGATAGTAAAGATTTTTTCTCTAAGCCAGTTGGGCCTGGATCTACAACAACATATGAAGCGAAGTAAATCACTTCTTCTAATGCTCTAGGAGACATGTCTAATAAAAGACCCATACGACTTGGAATACCTTTGAAATACCAAATATGTGAAACTGGAGCAGCTAATTCAATGTGTCCCATTCTTTCACGACGTACTTTAGATTTAGTTACTTCTACACCACATCTGTCACAGACCATGCCTTTGTAGCGTACACGTTTGTACTTACCACAACTACATTCCCAGTCTTTTGTAGGTCCAAAAATTCTTTCACAGAAAAGACCATCTTTTTCTGGTTTCAATGTACGATAGTTGATTGTTTCTGGTTTTTTTACTTCACCGTATGACCATGAACGGATTTTTTCAGGTGAGGCTAAACCGATTTTCATATAATGGAAATTATTTACATCAATCAAGGAGCCTACCTCCTTCAATTTAGATTAGCTGTGCTATTTGATTGATTTACATCTATTGAAACTAAAACAAGTCATTATGAATATAGGGAGGAAATCAGTACGATTTATCCATGTTTCAGAATTAAATCGAACTGAGTTTCATATCCCTTATGTTAGATAACTTCTATTTCTAATTAGTCAGTAGTTTCTTTTTGTGTTTCAGGAACATCTTTTTGTTGTAAATCTACTTTGCGCTCAGTTGCATCTTCATCATCAACATCCGCCATTTCGATTTCATTATCATGTTCATCCATAACTTTGACATCTAAACCTAAACTTTGTAATTCTTTCATCAATACACGGAATGATTCTGGAACACTTGGTCTAGAGATGTTTTCACCTTTAACGATAGCTTCGTAAGTTTTAACACGTCCTACAGTATCGTCAGATTTGTAAGTTAAGATTTCTTGTAATGTGTATGCAGCACCATAAGCTTCTAGTGCCCATACCTCCATCTCACCAAAACGTTGTCCACCGAATTGTGCTTTACCACCAAGTGGTTGTTGCGTTACAAGTGAGTATGGACCAGTTGAACGCGCATGAAGTTTGTCGTCAACCATGTGTGCAAGTTTAAGCATGTACATAACACCAACAGAAATACGATTATCGAATGGTTCACCTGTTCTACCATCGTATAAGACTGTTTTACCGTCACGTGCCATACCTGCCTCTTCGATTGTTGACCATACATCATCATCGTTCGCACCATCGAATACTGGAGATGCAACATGGATGCCTAAGTTTTTAGCAGCCATACCTAAGTGTAGTTCTAATACTTGTCCGATGTTCATACGAGATGGTACACCAAGTGGGTTTAACATGATATCGATAGGACGTCCATCTGGTAAGTAAGGCATATCTTCTTCAGGAACAATCTTAGAGATAACCCCTTTGTTACCATGACGACCACACATTTTATCCCCAACATGGATTTTACGTTTTTGTACGATGTATACACGTACTAATTGGTTAACGCCTGGTGATAAAGTATCATCGCCTTCTTCACGATTAAACACTTTAACATCAAGAACGATACCACCGGCACCGTGAGGCACACGTAATGATGTATCACGTACTTCACGTGCTTTCTCACCGAAGATAGCATGTAATAATCTTTCTTCAGCTGTTAACTCAGTCACACCTTTAGGCGTTACTTTACCTACTAAGATGTCACCGTCTTTAACTTCAGCACCAACGTAGACAATACCACGATCATCTAAGTTTTTAAGTGCATTTTCTGACACGTTTGGAATGTCACGAGTGATTTCTTCAGGTCCTAGTTTAGTATCACGCGCTTCTGATTCATATTCTTCAATATGAATTGAAGTATAAACGTCATCTTTTACTAGACGTTCACTCATAATAACAGCATCCTCATAGTTGTAACCGTCCCAAGTCATGAAACCAACTACAACGTTACGTCCTAACGCCATTTCACCTAATTCCATAGATGGTCCGTCAGCTAAAATTTCATTGTACTCAACAACGTCGCCAACTGTAACAATTGGACGTTGGTTATAACAAGTACCTGTATTTGAACGTTTGAATTTAGCTAATGGATAGCGATCTAATTCACCTTCATGTTCAATGCCGTTCTCTTCTACTAAACGACGAACTAAGATTTCTTTAGATTCAACATGTTCAACACGACCTCTATGTTTAGCAGTAATTGCAGCGCCTGAGTCACGTGCAGCAACATGTTCCATACCTGTACCAACAAATGGTGCTTCAGTGTTCATCAATGGTACTGCTTGACGTTGCATGTTCGCACCCATTAAGGCACGGTTAGAGTCATCGTTTTCAAGGAATGGGATACATGCTGTCGCAGCTGATACTACTTGTTTAGGAGATACGTCCATGTAGTCCATTTTCTCTTTGGCCATAACTGTGTTATTACCACGGAAACGACATACTACTTCATCATCTAAGAAACGGCCATTTTCATCTAAGCGAGAGTTCGCTTGGGCTACTACATAGCTATCTTCTTCATCAGCTGTTAAGTAGTCGATTTGATCTGTAATAGAGTTAGTGTCTAAGTCTACTTTACGATATGGTGTTTCAATGAAACCAAATTCATTCACACGTGCATAACTTGAAAGTGAGTTCATCAAACCAATGTTTGGTCCCTCTGGTGTCTCGATAGGACACATACGTCCATAGTGAGAGTAGTGAACGTCACGCACTTCCATTTGAGCACGTTCACGTGTTAAACCACCAGGTCCTAGGGCAGATAGACGACGTTTATGTGTTAACTCAGCTAACGGGTTAGCTTGGTCCATGAATTGTGATAATTGAGAGCTACCGAAGAACTCTTTAATAGAAGCAATTACAGGACGGATATTAATTAATTGTTGTGGTGTGATTGAATCTGTATCTTGAATTGACATTCTTTCACGCACAACACGTTCCATTCTTGATAAACCGATACGGAATTGGTTTTGTAATAATTCACCAACTGAACGTAAACGACGGTTACCTAAATGGTCAATGTCGTCTGTATAACCAATACCATTTAACAAGTTAAAGAAATAACTCATTGACGCAATGATATCTGCTGGTGTAATACATTTAACTTCTGAATCAGGTAAAGCATTACCAATTACAGTAGTTGTACGACCTTCTTCATCATTTGGAACGTAAACTTTAATTGATTGAATTTCAACAGGTTCATCAATAACTGTACCTTCTAATTCAAACACTTCACTATTAGCATTTGTTTCTAAAACTTCCATAATTTCGTCTAATTTACGACGATCTAATACTGTACCTTCTTCAGCAACAATTTCACCAGTTTCGCTATTGACGATTGGTTCTGCTAATTTTTGGTTAAATAAGCGGTGTTTTAAGTGTAACTTTTTATTTGCTTTGTAACGACCAACACTTGCTAAATCATAACGTTTAGGGTCGAAAAAGCGTGAATATAATAAACTTTTCGCATTTTCAACTGTTGGTGGCTCACCAGGACGTAAACGTTCGTATATTTCTAATAATGCTTGTTCAGTATTTTCAGTGCTGTCTTTTTCAAGTGTATTACGTAAGTATTCACTGTCTCCTAATAAATCAATAATTGATTGATCGTGAGAGAAACCTAAAGCACGTAATAATACTGTTAGCGGTAATTTACGTGTTCTATCAATACGTACATATACTACATCTTTCGCATCCGTTTCATATTCTAACCATGCACCACGGTTAGGAATAATTGTTGCATCGTAGTTTTCACGACCGTTTTTGTCAATTTTCTCATTGAAGTAAACGGATGGTGAACGTACTAATTGAGACACGATTACACGTTCTGCACCATTGATTACAAATGTACCTGTATCTGTCATTAATGGGAAGTCACCCATGAATACTTCTTGTTCTTTAACTTCGCCAGTTTCTTTAATTATTAGACGTACTTTAACACGAAGAGGTGCAGCATAAGTAGCGTCACGGTTTTTTGATTCTTCTAAATCATATTTTGGTTCACCTAATCGATAATCTACAAATTCTAATGAAAGGTTACCTGTGAAATCTTCAATTGGAGAGATATCACGGAACATTTCTAATAAACCTTCTTTTAGGAACCAGTCGTAAGATTTAGTTTGAATTTCTATTAAGTTTGGTAATTCTAATACTTCTGAAATTCTCGCATAATTTCTACGTTTACGATGTCTTCCATATTGGACAACTTGACCTGCCAAACAGATTCACCCCTCAAATATTGTGTGATGAACCAATACGCATGAAAATTTCGTATAACAAGACAAAAAGAAAACGGCAACACAGTTGATGACACCATTTTCGATTCTACGTTTATTCTTGTTTATCATACTCTTTTCGCGTAAAAGTACACACTTATTGAACATAAATTTTTACATTTTATAACTATATCAGAATACAACTTTGAAATCAACCTTTTCGGCTTTTCAAAATGTAGTATCCCTTGTTCTTATTAACAATTTCGACATTATTAAAAATCTCTTCCATTTTCTTCTTAGCAGAAGGCATACCCTGTTTCTTTTGAATCACAACGTACAACTCACCTTGAGCATTGAGCTGTTGATATGCTTCTTCGAAAATACGATGAACAACTTCTTTTCCAGCTCTAATAGGAGGATTTGTTAACACATAATCGAAAAGACAATCCTTCAATTGCGATAGACCATCGCTTTCCTTAATAATGACGTTATCAATTTGATTTGCTTTTTTATTCTTTTCAGCAAGACTTAACGCACGATGATTAACATCAACCATGGTAATTTGATGATGTGGTGAAACTTTAGCAATCATTAATCCAATCGGACCATAGCCACACCCGACATCAGCAATTGCTTTACTTGGACCAGGAGGATGTTCATTTAAAAAGGTTTGTACTAAAGTATCTGATCCAAAATCTACTTGCGCTTTTGAGAATACGCCTGCATCTGTAGTTAGATTTAATTGATGTTGATGGTAATGATAGTGAATGACTCTTTCATCACTTTGTACATCAGGATTTTCATCATAATAGTGTCCCATAACGCCACCTCTTTTTTCATTGTTCATCTTTATTTTACTAGAAAATGAAGTAAAACCCCGTTATCGTGATAACGGGGTTTTAATTTCTCAAAGAATTCAAGTTAATTATATCAATGTATTGTTATAAATACATCGAATACACTAACTTTCGATATTAAGTTAAGATACTAGAATTATTTTAATTCTACAGTAGCTCCAACTTCTTCTAATTGTTCTTTAAGTTTTTCAGCTTCTTCTTTAGCAACGCCTTCTTTGATTACTTTAGGAGCGTTATCTACTAATTCTTTAGCATCTTTTAAGCCTAAGCCAGTTGCTTCTTTAACTGCTTTAACAACTTTGATTTTTGAAGATCCAGCTGAAGTTAACTCAACGTCAAATTCAGTTTTTTCTGCTGCTGCGTCTCCGCCACCAGCTGCACCAGCTGCTGCTACAGGAGCTGCTGCTGTTACACCAAATTCTTCTTCAATTGCTTTTACTAAATCGTTTAATTCTAATACTGACATTTCTTTAATTGCTTCAATGATTTGTTCTTGATTAGCCATTTTATATTTCCTCCAATTATTTTAAAATTTTATGCGCAATTATTTAGCGCTTTCTTCTTTTTGTTCTCCAACAGCTTTAACCGCATAAGCAAAGTTGCGTACTGGAGCTTGTAATACTGATAAAAGCATAGAAACAAGACCATCGTGTGAAGGTAATGAACCAACAGTTTTAACTTCTTCTGCTGAAATAAGGTTACCTTCCATAACGCCTGTTTTGATTTCTAAAGCTTCATGTTCTTTAGCAAATCCTGCGATAACTTTCGCTGGTGCTACTACATCTTCAGTTGAAGTTGCAACAGCTGTAGGACCTGTTAAGAATTCATCTAAGCCTTCGATACCTGCTTGTTCAGCTGCACGACGAACCATAGTGTTTTTATAAACTTTATATTCAACACCAGCTTCACGTAATTGTGAACGTAATTCAGTTACTTCTGCAACAGTTAAGCCACGGTAGTCGACGATAACAGTTGAAACTGAATTTTTAAGTTGTTCAGCAATAACATCAACTTGTTGTTTTTTAGCTTCGATAATAGCAGACATTCAGACACCTCCATTTTTATTTTTGGTGCTTTTTAAATTTCTCAATAAAAAAAGCACTTTCTACCCACGGCAAAAAGCGCTTGAAAGATCATTTATATGATCACACGTTCAAGTCAATTTTAGCCTCGGCAGGATGATGTTTTAAGTTAATGGTTAACTCCTACTGTCTTAGGTAAAATAATCACAATAAATAATATAACCTCATTGTTGTAATATGTCAATAACTTTTTCAATTTTTTTGTAATCAACCGAGCAAAAGTTATAGGCATTGTAGAAATTAAGCGTTATGTTAAATCCACATACGACCACTAATGTATATAGATGGCTTTTAATAGCCTGTGCATACAGATGTTTTACGCATCATTTTCATGCGACACTTTTACAGAACTTAATTTATATCTATACATAAAAATAACCTGCGACTTTCAAAAAGTCACAGGTTCTATTTTCAATAAGTTTACACTTAATTATAATTTGAATGATGAAGTATCAACTTTAACTCCAGGACCCATTGTTGTAGTTACAGCAACAGATTTGAAGTAAGTACCTTTAGCTGATGATGGTTTAGCTTTAGCTAAAACATCTTGTAACGTTTTGAAGTTTTCTACTAATTTTTCATCGCTAAATGAAACTTTACCGATTGAAGCATGTACAATACCAGCTTTTTCAGCACGGTATTCAACTTTACCAGCTTTGATTTCTTCAACAGCTTTTTTAACGTCCATAGTTACTGTACCAGTTTTAGGGTTTGGCATTAAACCTTTAGGTCCTAATACACGACCTAATTTACCAACTTCGCCCATCATGTCTGGAGTAGCTACTACTACGTCAAAGTCGAACCAACCTTGTTGGATTTTTTGTACGTATTCAGATTCACCTACGTAATCTGCGCCTGCTTCTTCTGCTTCAGTGATTTTGTCACCTTTAGCAAATACTAATACACGTTGTGATTTACCAGTTCCGTTTGGTAACACTACTGCACCACGGATTTGTTGGTCATTTTTACGTGTATCAATTCCTAAACGGAAAGCAACTTCAACTGATGCGTCAAAGTTAGCAATGCTTGTTTCTTTAGCTAAGCTGATTGCTTCTTCAACACTATAGTGTTTAGTACGATCAACTTTATTAGCTGCTTCTTGATACTTTTTACCTTTTTTAGCCATTTATTGTTCCTCCTTTAGTGGTTTTAGCGGAATTTCCTCCCACGCTTACTTGTGTCTAACACAAGTTAAGAGCAGATAACAGATGAATGTCTAATGTTTGAGCAATCTCCTAAGAAATTACTAGTCACCCAGACCAATCATAGACAATATTGTCGTTGTCATTTCTGTTACCTGCTATCGTCTATCAGTTTATTTCAAAATTAAACTAACTTAATATTCTTTAATTATTGTACAGTGATACCCATACTACGTGCAGTACCTTCGATAATACGCATAGCTGCTTCTTCGTCTGCAGCGTTTAAGTCTTGCATTTTAGTTTGAGCAATTTCACGTACTTGATCTTTAGTTACTGTAGCAACTTTAGTTTTGTTAGGTTCACCAGAACCTTTTTCTACGCCAGCTGCTTTTTTAAGTAGTACTGGAGCCGGTGGAGTTTTAGTAATGAATGTAAATGAACGATCTTCATAAACACTGATTTCTACCGGAATGATTAAACCTGCTTGTTCTTGCGTACGTGCGTTGAATTCTTTACAGAATCCCATGATGTTCACACCTGCTTGACCTAATGCTGGACCAACTGGTGGTGCTGGGTTCGCTTTACCTGCAGGAATTTGTAATTTAACTACTTTTTCTACTTTTTTAGCCACGATGTGCACCTCCTTGATATCGTGATGTGGTCACAGGGCTCAGTTTTGCCCTCCCACTCATAAACATTTCGTGACGAAATGAGCGCTATAAAAACGCGACCACATTATTTTAACACTGAACCAACTTAAAAAGCAATAGTAAAATTTCATCTTTTTAGTTGTTCAATATTTTTCCATAATTACTTGATTATAATTTTTCGATTTGATCAAATTCAACTTCAACTGGTGTTTCTCTTCCGAACATATCAACCAATACTGTTAATTTGAACTTGTCAGGTTCAATCTCTTGAACTTCTCCTACTTGATTAGCAAATGGTCCAGATTTAATACGAACTTGTTCACCGACATCTAATTCAACATCAATTGTTTTTTCTTTCAATCCCATTTGTTTCAAGATGAATCTCATTTCTTCAGGAAGTAATGGATTTGGTTTAGAGCCTGCACCAGCTGAACCAACGAATCCTGTAACACCTGGTGTATTACGTACTACATACCAAGATTCATCAGTCATTACTAATTCTACAAGTACATAACCAGGGAATGTTTTTTTAAGTAGTTTTTTAGCTTTCCCATCTTTAACTTGTGTTTCTTCCTCTTCAGGTATGACAACTCTAAAAATCTGTTCTGTCATATTCATTGATTCTACTCTTTTTTCTAAATTCTTCTTAACCTTGTTTTCATATCCAGAATACGTATGCACAGCATACCAACGCTTTGCGCCAACCTCTTCAGACATGTTGTCACTCCTTATTCTTATCTAAATAATTCAATTAAATTACCAATACCTATATCTAACACCCAGAAAAAGACCATAAAGAAGATTACTGTAGAAACTACAATTACAGTATATTTAAAAAGTTCTTCTTTTGTTGGCCAACTTGTTTTTTCCATTTCACTTTTAACGCCTTGGAAGAAACTATCTTTTTCTTTGTTTGTGCCCTTATCTTTAGCCATCAAAATTACCTCCATACTCACAGTTAGTTAACCGCTACCTCTAATAGTAATCGTTTCACTATTATTTAGACTCTTTGTGAATCGTATGCGCATTACATCTCGAACAATATTTTTTTAATTCTAATCTCGTTGCAGAAGTTTCTTTTTTCGGTACATTATAGTTTCTTGTACCACAAACTTCACAAATTAAAGGTACTTTTTTCAATTCAGTTCACCTTTGCTCATTTTAATACCAGTATACTATACATAAATCAAACATTAAATGTCAAACTAGCACCGCTATATAAATGCTATTACAACTTACGAATGATGCTTCAATAAATAACACTTCATTTTTATTTTACAACGTTGAATACTATTGTAAACCACTTTATCTTTAATACCTAAATGTTTCGCAATTTCATTAGGCGTATAATCAGACATTAGTAATTGTGCTACACAACGTTCAAACTGACTTAGTGCTGTTAAACTACGCGTAAGCATTTTACGTTGCTCATGTAACATACATGCTTCTTCAATACGTTTGATAGATTGGTTCAATCTATATTCGATGACATAGTCATTAATCATACTATCTCGTTTATTCATTTCGGTATACTTTCTTCTCCAAAAATCATTTCGCATTGAACGTACAATACAGTTTAAATAGTGTTCGAAAGGAACATTCGTACTAAAATCAAATGTATGGAGTGCTAAGTAAATTCTGATTAGTGATTCTTGTACTAAATCTTCTATTTCTTCATTCTGCACTCTAGAACTTTTAAACTTTTGAATAAGCTTCGGTTGTATATGATTTACTATTTCTATAAATAATCTTTCTCGTTCGAGACTGCAATGACTATTTTGAAACGCTTTAAATGTCTCCTCTAGTTGTTTGAATTGATGCGCCATAAACCTTCCCTTTCAAATTAAGTTAGAGAAAGTTTATACGATGTTATTTTCAAAAGACAAGTGGGCAATTTCAATCTTTGTTATGATTCCCGCGTCTTATTTTTTCAAATTCTGCAAATACATCATTTGATAATGAAATTCGAGTTCTCGGTTTACTTTCTGTGAAATTATCCAAAGACTTACTGACCGTGATTTCATTCTCTTTTAAATCACGCCACATTTCTCTCGAAGATACTCGATATGCGCCAGCACCAAATATGGCATGTTGCTCACTCATATCACTCGTTACAACGGTAATATGTGTTGTGTGTTTGTTATATAGGTTATAAACATAACGTTCGATATAGCTATCTGCTGTTTCTTTTTCTTTAGTAAACACTGTTTTTACACCATGATAAATGTATTCTCTTTCTATACCTGATTGTTCATATGCATCAAACACACATACAACTTCATCAGCGACAACAGCATTATAGTTAGCAATGGCATCTAATAATTGTTCGCGTGCTTCTTGCAAATTATGCTTTGCAATCTTACCGAGTTCCGGTGACTGTCCAATCATATTGTAGCCATCAATAATTAAATATCTATCTTTCATGCGTTGTCCTCAATTTGGTGACGTTTACGATAGACCTCATACATCATTAGACTCGCAGCTACAGATGCATTAAGACTATTCACATGTCCAACCATTGGTATCTTGATGTAAAAATCACATTTATCTTTAACTAATCTACTCATACCTTGACCTTCACTACCTATAACGATAGCTAATGGCATATCCGCCGCCATATCTCTATAGTCTGTGGCATTATCCGCTTCAGCACCAGCCACCCAGTAGCCATGTTCCTTTAATTCATCAATGGTTTTAGCTAAATTTGTAACACGCATAACCGGAACGTGTTGGATTGCACCAGTGGATGCTTTAGCTACAGTTTGTGTCAGCGCAACTGAACGTCTTTTAGGGATAATAACACCATCAACACCACTAGCATCTGCCGTTCTTAATATTGAACCTAAGTTATGTGGGTCTTCCAATCCGTCTAAAATTACAACCGTTGATAAACCTTCTTTATCTTTTTGCGATTGTATAAATTGATCAAAATCCGCATATTCATATGGGGCAATCAGTGCAGCGACACCTTGATGAGGTGCATTTGCTAAATTATCTAATTTGGATTTTGGCACAGTTTGCACAATTAATTTTTGTGCTTTTGCATTTTGTAAAATATCATTAATTTGTTGCTTTCTAATACCTTCTTGAATCCAAATTTTATTAATTGTATGGCCAGAAACAATCGCTTCTTTAACAGCATGTCTACCGACAATTACGATATCTTCCACTGTCTTCACTACCTTTCATTGACTGTTTGTACAATCATATCAAGTAAATTTTTCAATCTTTCTTCTTGATGATCTAAATATAAAAATCCAATGACTGCTTCTAACCCAGAACTTTTACGGTAAGTTTGAATATCTGTATTTTTAGCCTTAGTGTGACTTTTGGCATTGCGACCTCTTTTAACAATGTCTTGTTCTTCATCAGTGAACCAATTCATTTCAAACAATGTTTCTAAAGTTTGTGCCTGACTTTTAGCAGACACATAACTTTTCGAAACTTGATGTAATCGATTGGGCTTACTTTGTAATTTAAGAACAATATATTCACGCACGTGCTGGTCCAATACTGCGTCACCCATGTAGGCTAATGTTAAAGGATTTAATAATTTAATATCCATACTATCCACGTTTAAAGCGTACACCTTGTGGCGTATCTTCTAGTATAATATTTTGTTCTTTAAGCATATCTCTAATTTCATCTGCACGTGCAAAGTCTTTATTTTTACGCGCTTCATTACGTTCTTCGATGAGTTTTTCAATATCTTCATCAAGTAACATATCTGATTCATTACCTTTAAGTGGCACACCGAGCACATCACTGAATATTTGATAAACTTCTTTAAATCTTGAAATGACTTGCGTAGATGTATTGTTTTCTAAAACGTATTTATTCGCAAGTTTAGACAAATCATACCAAGCAGTAACTGCGTTGGCAGTATTGAAATCATCATCCATAACAGTCTCAAATTGTTCTAAAATAGCATCGATTTGGTCAATATAATTAGATTGGTCAACAATATCTGTCGCAATCGTTTCACGTTCTTCTATCAATTGATAACTATTTCGGATACGCTCTAAACCACTCTTAGCTGCATTAACCAGTTCTAAATTATAATTAATAGGACTTCTATAATGTACGCTAATCATAAAGAATCGCAATACATCAGGATCTACTTCTTTAATGATGTCATGAACTAAAATAAAGTTACCTAATGATTTACTCATTTTTTCGTTATCAATATTTATAAAGCCGTTATGCATCCAGTAATTTGCGAATGGCGCGTGATTATGTGCTTCTGATTGGGCAATCTCATTTTCATGATGTGGGAATTGTAAATCAGAACCACCGGCATGAATATCAATTGTTTTACCTAATTCGTGAAACGCCATTACAGAACATTCAATATGCCAACCTGGACGTCCTTCACCAAAAGGACTTTCCCAACTAATTTCACCAGGTTTTGCTTTTTTCCATAATGTGAAATCTAGCGCATCTTCTTTTTGTTCTCCAGCTTCAATTCTTGCGCCTACTTTTAAATCATCTAATGACTGATGACTTAATTTACCGTACCCCTCAAATTGACGCGTTCTAAAGTATACATCGCCATCACTCTCGTAGGCATAACCGTCGTCAACTAAATCTTTAATAAAATCAATAATTTCGTCCATATGATTCATTACACGAGGATTTGAAGTAGCTTTCTTAACATTTAATGCGCCAACATCTTCATAAAATGCTTTAATATATTTATCTGCAATATCTGGCACACTCTCATTCAATTCTTTCGAACGGTTAATTAATTTATCGTCTACATCAGTGAAATTTGAAACATAAATCACTTCATACCCTTTATATTCGAAATATCTACGCACCACATCATAATTAATAGCTGGACGCGCATTACCAATATGAATGTAATTGTATACCGTCGGACCGCAAACATACATTTTCACCTTACCTGGTTCGATCGGTTCAAATGTCTCTTTTTGACGTGTCAAAGTATTATATAATGTAATCATCTTTAATCTCTCCGTTCTTAGCTTTTTCTAGTTGCTTTTCTAGTTGCTTAATTTGTTCAAATAATGGGTCAGGTAAATTACGATGATCAAATGTTTTACCAATACGTTTACCTTCTTGTTTAACAATATGTCCCGGAATACCGACGACAGTCGTATAACTTGGAACAGATTGTAATACTACTGAATTCGCACCAATATTTACATTTGAATCAATTTGAATATTACCTAGCACTTTTGACCCAGCTGCGATTAATACGTTATCGCCTATATCAGGATGACGTTTCCCTTTTTCTTTACCTGTACCACCTAATGTGACACCTTGATAAATAGTTACATTATCACCAATTGTACAAGTTTCACCAATGACAACGCCCATACCATGGTCTATGAATAAGCGTTTGCCAATTTTAGCACCTGGATGTATTTCAATCCCTGTAAAGAAACGTGATACTTGAGATATGATTCTCGCAAGTACATAACGTTTTTTATTATAAAGTTTATGCGCAATTAGATGACTCCATACTGCATGTAATCCAGCATAAGTTGTAATCACCTCAAATGTTGTACGCGCTGCTGGGTCTTGTTCAAACACCATTTTCACATCGTCTCTAATTCTTTTTATCAAGACTGTCGCCCCCTCAGTTTTTTAAAAAGTTAAAAATTTATCAAAATCAATATACACACTACTGACATACATAATAGATAAACAAAATAGCGCCCCTAACACTAAGATGCTAGAGGCGCTACTGCACGGTTCCACTCTGTATTCTAGATAAAATTAAGCGAGTCCTTCACCCTACCGATAGGTGAGAAAGTTAACTTTATCATACTCATTTACTTTATTTAGTTAATCAAACAAAGGTGCATTCAATATCGTCTATGGTGTACTCGCAGCGACCGTACACTCTCTGAAATCATAGTCTAATATTTACTAATCCTTTGCGCTTGTAATATCAATATTAACATGACTTTGCCATGTTTAACTTTATCATATTTGCTTTAATGTAAAATTTCAAGTGTTAGCTAAATGAAATGTTCATCTTGTTCACGTATATGCTTTACACCATTTACACGTATTTTTTTAATCGTGATAATACTTTGTCTTTACCTAGTACTTCAATAGTATTTGGTAATTCAGGACCATGCATTTGACCTGTTACGGCAACACGAATTGGCATGAATAATTGTTTACCTTTAATACCTGTTTCTTTTTGTACTTCTTTAATTGTCTTTTTGATGTCACCCGCTTCAAATGGTTCTAAAGCTTCTAATTTACCATATAGATGTGACATTAATTCTGGTACTTGTTCCCCATTAATAACCTCTTGCTCTTCTTCACCTAATTCAGGCATTTCATGGAAGAACATTTCAGATAACGGTACAATTTCGCCTGCATAACTCATTTCTTTTTGGTAAAGTGCAACTAATTTGCGACCCCATTCTCTATCAGCTTCACTTGGAGATTCTGGGATTAAATTAGCTTTGATAAGATGCGGTAATGCAAGTTCAAATACAGTATCCGTATCTTTCGTTTTCATATATTGGTTATTAACCCAAGCTAATTTTTGTCTATCGAACATTGCTGGTGATTTAGAAAGACGTTTCTCATCAAAGATCTTAATAAATTCTTCTTTAGAAAAGATTTCTTCTTCGCCTTCTGGAGACCAACCTAATAAAGTAATAAAGTTAAATAATGCTTCTGGTAAGTAACCTAAGTCACGATATTGCTCGATAAATTGTAAAATTTGACCATCACGTTTACTTAATTTTTTGCGTTCTTCATTAACAATTAATGACATATGACCAAAGCGTGGTGGTTCCCAACCAAACGCTTCATAAATCATAAGTTGTTTAGGTGTGTTAGAAACATGGTCATCCCCACGAATAACATCAGAAATTTCCATATAGTGATCATCGATGGCTACAGCAAAATTATACGTAGGTATGCCGTCTTTTTTAACGATAACCCAATCTCCTATGTTATTTGAATCGAATGAAATTTCACCTTTCACCATGTCATTAAACGTATACGTTTGATCTTGAGGCACACGGAATCTAATTGATGGGCGTCGTCCTTCAGCTTCAAATTGTTGACGTTCCTCTTCAGTTAAATGTGCGTGTTGGCCACCATAACGAGGCATTTCACCACGTGCGATTTGTTCTTCACGCTCTTTTTCAAGTTCTTCTTCAGTCATATAACATTTATAAGCTTTATCTTCATCCAATAATTGCTGGATAAGTGGGTTATAGATGTCACCGCGTTCAGATTGACGATAAGGACCATAACCTTTATCTTTATCGATAGATTCATCCCAATCTAAACCTAACCATTTCAAATTATCAAATTGAGATGACTCACCATCTTCAAGATTACGTTTACTATCTGTATCTTCAATACGCACTACGAAATCACCATCGTAATGTTTAGCAAATAAATAGTTAAATAATGCAGTTCTTGCATTACCAATGTGTAAATATCCAGTTGGACTTGGCGCATATCTCACTCTAATGCGTTCACTCATCGTATTCACTCCTATAATTATTAATTCTGTTTTACCATCGAATTCATACGCTTTATCTAATATAGGTGACGCGCTCTGTAATTTAACCGAGCAGTCATACACCATTCAGAAACATCTTCAAACCATTAGAAAAAAGTTATTCCAAACTATCATTTTAGACGTGTTTCCGAATAACTTTCCACTTTACATTCATCTTAGATAAAAGTTCGCATTTCTTCATTATTGTAGCATTAAATCAATACTTTGATAAGTCACATGTTTCCACTTACCACACTTAGTTGCACATTCAGTCACATTACATAAATAGGTTTCATGCTTTGCTATTTGAAAAGCGTACGCTCAACATTTAGCGTTTCACATGAAACCTAGTCTTTTACACATATTTTATTGTCATTATCAAACATATTCTATGAATCATGATTCCGAATCGTCAACTTTTTTAGCGAAAATAATACGACCTGACGATGTTTGCAATAAACTGATGACCTCTAAGTCTACATGCTTACCAACAAGTGGTTTCGCATTATCAACTACTACCATTGTACCGTCATCTAAATAGCCAACACCTTGACCCGGTTCTTTACCCATTTTAGTCAATAGAATATTAATGCGATCGCCTTGATGTACATTTGGTTTAATTGCTTCAGACAAGTCATTCACATTCAACGCTTTAATTCCTTGAACGTGACATACTTTATTTAAATTAAAATCGGTAGTAATCACATGCGCATGATATTTCTGTGCTAATTTCACTAATAGTTCATCGATATCACTGTGAGACTTTTGTGGATGTATCACACGTGTCGGATAATCTAAATCATATAATCCATTTAATATATCTAATCCACGTTGCCCTTTTTCACGCTTCACGCTATCATTCGCATCAGCAACGACTTGAAGTTCATTAATGACACCTTGCGGAATAAGTATTTCGCCATCGATAAAACCACATCGAATGACATCTAAGATACGACCATCGATAATTGCGCTTGTGTCTAATAGTTTAGGTACGGCACTAATATTACTTTTAGACATAGAACGCGCCATGTTTTCTGGCAAGAACATGAGCATTTCGTCACGCTTCTTCAAACCAAATTGGAAGCCTAAATAACATAGCAATAAAGTAATAATAAGTGGTATAAGATGATTCAGTATCGTATTTCCAATCATTTCTAGAATAAACGAGGCCATTACTGAAATAAATAGGCCAATGATAAGTCCGAGTGTTGCAAATAAAATTTCAACTGCGCTACGTTGCATAATCCAATGTTCAACGGCTTTGAAAGTTCTTGTTACTTTATTAATAAAGAAGCCAAAAATCAAGAAAAATACTATGATACCTATTAAGCCGTCAATATAATAATTATTTAAAAATGGATAACCATTAATATTAAAATCTTTGAGTATTTCAGGTATTAGCAAAATACCAAGTGCCATACCTAAGATAATATATATAATGATTACAATGCCTTTTAATACTTTCAAAAGTCTCACCTCTTTTTCAGCTTATGTTACGCTTTAAAAGCATATTTAAGTGCCTCATGTACAGTAGAGACGCCTACTACTTTAATACCTTCAGGGAATTGCCATCCACCAATATTGGTTTGTGGAATTACAACTCGTTCAAACCCTAATTTAGCCGCTTCTTGAACACGTTGCTCAATTCGAGAAACACGTCTCACTTCACCAGTCAAACCTACTTCTCCAATATAACAATCAAGTCCATCCACTGCTTTATCTTTGAAACTTGAAGCTGTCGCTACAATAACGCTTAAATCAACTGCTGGTTCTGTTAATCGAACACCACCTGCCACTTTAATATAAGCATCCTGTTGTTGTAATAAATAATTTTCCTTTTTCTCTAATACTGCCATTAATAAACTCAAACGATTATGATCAATTCCTGTAGCCATCCGTCTAGGGTTATTAAATGTGGTAGGTGTCACTAACGCTTGAACTTCTATTAGCAATGGTCGCGTACCTTCCATCGTTGCTACAATCGTTGATCCAGGCACATTAGTAGACCGCTCTTCCAAGAACATTTCTGATGGATTATGTACCCCTTTCAATCCGCTTTGTTTCATTTCAAATATGCCCATTTCATTAGTAGAACCAAAACGGTTCTTAACTGCTCTCAAGATACGATAAGCATGATGCTCATCTCCTTCAAAGTACAACACAGTATCAACCATATGTTCTAATAAACGCGGTCCTGCAATTTGACCTTCTTTGGTTACATGACCAACGATAAATGTGGCGATATTCATTTGTTTGGCAATATTCATCAAACTCTGCGTGCTTTCTCGAACTTGAGATACAGAGCCAGGTGCCGAACTAATCTCTGGATGATATATGGTTTGGATCGAATCGACCACTAAAATATCTGGCTGTGCTTGTTGAACCGTTTGATATATCACTTCTAAATCCGTTTCTGCCAGCACGTTTAAATTACTAGAATCTTCATCTAAACGATCAGCCCGTAATTTAGTTTGATTAAGTGATTCTTCACCCGTAATATACAGTACATTTAATTTTTGTGATAGTGATGCACAAATTTGTAGTAATAGTGTTGATTTCCCAATACCAGGATCTCCACCTATTAACACTAAAGAACCACTTACAATACCACCACCTAAAACGCGGTTAAATTCCTTTGATTCTGTCTGAACTCTTGGCGTTACTTCATTCTTAATATCATTTAATTTCTGGACCTTTGCGCTAGATGTTGATGTCTTAACGCCGTGTTTGGGATTTGAAGCTTTTTCAACAATTTCCTCCATTTGATTCCATGAACCACAATTAGGACATTTTCCCATCCATTTTGGAGATTGATAGCCACAAGCCATACACTCAAAAATCACTTTCTTTTTGGCCAAAATTGCACCTCCGATTTTTCTTTGAACAAATCTATTTTATATGTAACGTTGCACAATGACAAATGTAAACTTAAGCATTTTATATAAATATGTTGCTATTTATTGTTCAAAATGATGTATATAGATAATCATTTTATTTCAGTTGAAATCACTACATTATATTTCAAAAAGTAATAGGAGTGGAACAGAATCCATTACGAATTCATGTCCCACTCCCAGATAAATGACGAGTGCTAAGAAACGTACTATATAAACATTATCTCACCTTCATTAGTTAGCACGTACTTTGCGTTATAGCCCTATACTATTTCTATCCTAAAAAATAGCTAGGCCTAACGATCATTTTATTAAATTATACTTCTGTTTCAGTTACGTCACTATCTTCGTCTGAATCTGAAACATTATTATTTTTTTTCGTTGATATTATATTTGAATTCATCGCCATCATGATCAATAACGACTTCTTTACCTTCGATTTGGTTGCCATCTAAAATTAATTCACTTAAGTTATCTTCAACTGTTTTTTGAATCGCTCTGATTAATGGACGTGCACCATACTCTGGATCATAACCTTCTTCCGCAATTTTCTCTTTCGCTTTGTCGGTTACTACAATATTAATATCTTGTTCAGAAAGACGTTGTGTTAATTTATTAACCATCATTGTAACAATTTCTTTCAATTCATCTTTAGAAAGTTTATGGAATACGATGATGTCGTCTACACGGTTTAAGAATTCTGGACGGAATGAATTTTTCAATTCTTTCATCATTGTCTTGCGAATCGTTTCATAGTCATGACCGTCAGAGCCACCACCGAAACCTGCAAAGCGTTGATCTTGTAATTCTTGTGCACCAACATTTGATGTCATAATAATCACAGTATTACGGAAATCAACTTGACGTCCTTTAGTATCCGTTAGATGACCATCATCTAACACTTGTAATAAGATGTTAAACACATCTGGATGTGCCTTTTCAATTTCATCAAATAAAATAACTGAATAAGGTTTACGTCTAACTTTTTCAGTTAATTGGCCACCTTCATCATGACCTACGTAGCCAGGAGGCGCTCCAACTAAACGGCTCACTGCATGTTTTTCCATAAACTCACTCATATCAACACGAATCATTGCATCTTCTTCGCCAAACATTGATTCTGCTAACGCTCTAGCTAGTTCCGTCTTACCTACACCAGTTGGTCCTAAGAAGATAAAGCTACCGATTGGACGTTTAGGGTCTTTCAATCCTGCACGTGCACGACGTACTGCTTTACTTATAGATGTTACAGCGTCATTTTGACCAATCACTCTATCATGTAATGTTTGTTCAAGATTCAATAATCGGTCTGACTCTGTTTCATTGATTTTTGTAAGTGGTATGCCTGTCCAGCCTGCAATCACTTCGCCAATATCTTCTTTAGATAGTGATGTAGACTTATCACCTTGCGTTGTTTGCCATTCATTTTTAGCATCTTCATATTGTTTTTCAAGTCTCGTTTGTTTATCACGTAAATTAGCCGCATTTTCGAATTCTTGAGCGTGAACTGCAGCGTCTTTTTCATTTTTCACTTTTTCAATTTCTTGCTCAATTTCTTTCAAGTTGTTAGGTGTTGTATGACTTTTCAGTCTTACTTTTGAACTTGCTTCGTCAATTAAATCAATTGCTTTGTCAGGCAAGAAACGATCAGATATATAGCGATCACTTAATTTAGCAGCTGCTTCAAGTGCTTCATCAGAAATATTAATACGATGATGCGCTTCATAACGATCTCGTAATCCTTTTAAAATTGCGATTGTATCTTCAACAGAAGGTTCATCAACTTGAATTGGTTGGAAACGACGTTCTAACGCTGCATCTTTCTCGATGTTTTTACGGTATTCATCTAATGTTGTAGCACCAATACATTGTAATTCACCACGAGCTAATGCTGGTTTTAATATATTTGATGCATCAATTGCGCCTTCTGCACCTCCAGCACCAACTAATGTGTGCAATTCATCAATAAATAGAATAACGTTACCAGCTTGATGGATTTCTTCCATTACTTTTTTCAAACGTTCTTCAAATTCACCACGATATTTAGTACCTGCTACAACTGTTCCCATATCAAGTGACATGACACGTTTATCTTTTAATGTTTCAGGCACTTCATTATTAACAATCGCCTGTGCAAGACCTTCTGCAATTGCAGTTTTACCTACCCCAGGTTCGCCAATTAGTACTGGGTTATTTTTAGTACGACGACTCAATACTTCAATCACACGCGTAATTTCTTTGTCTCTACCCACAACAGGATCTAGTGTTCCATCTTTGGCAATCACAGTTAAATCACGTGCTAATCCATCTAATGTAGGTGTATTATTTGATTTATTTGCTGTAGCGTTTTTATTGCTCATTTCAGGACTTCCTAATGCTTTAACCACTTGAGCACGCGCTTTTGTAATATTTAAATCTAGATTAGCAAATACACGCGCAGCTACGCCCTCATTTTCACGAATTAAACCTAGTAAAATATGTTCTGTACCTACAAAATTATGATGTAACTTTCTAGCTTCGTCCATTGAAAGTTCAATTACCTTCTTGGCTCTAGGTGTATAATGCAATGTTCCTGTTTGATCTTGTCCATGGCCGATTAATTTCTCAACCTCTTCAATCACTTTGTCTTCGGTAATATTGAAACTCTCTAATACTTTAGCGGCTATACCTTCTGGCTCTTTCATTAAGCCAAGTAGTAAGTGTTCTGTACCTATATTAGAATGATTTAAACGTATAGCTTCTTCTTGCGCATGTGCTAAGACACGTTGTGCACGTTCAGTTAATCTACCAAATAGCATATATTTCTTACCTCCTATTGTGTATATTCTCTTAATATATCTGCTCTCTTCTCATTTACAGAGATTGTTTCATCTTCATCGTTATAAATAAACGCTGATTGAATACTCACCATTAATTCATTAAATTGAAAGTCTTTCAATGTTAAATACCCTAAATCAATACCTAATTTCACTTCACTTAAACGATAGGAAGCTTCTTCCATTGAAATAATTCGACTGTTCTGTAAGATACCCAATGACCGATAAACACGGTCTAACGTTTCCAATTCATTATAATGCGTTAAGCGTTCACGAATTTGCATTTCTTCATTTATAATTTGTTGAACAACTTCAGTTAAATTATCTATAATTTCTTCTTCAGTTTTACCAAGTGTTAATTGGTTTGAGATTTGATAGATATGGCCATAAACTTGCGAGCCTTCTCCATATATACCTCGAATCGTAAAACCAAAACGATTAATGGTCTGTGCAATACGATTCATACGTTTCATGATGGATAACCCTGGTAAATGTAGCATCACACTTGCTCTCATACCTGTACCAATATTAGTTGGGCATGTTGTTAAATACCCTAAATGTTCATCATAACTAATGTCTAGCGATTGATCTAACGTATCATCAATATCACTCGCTTTGTTATATAAATCATGTAATGACAAATCATTTCCCATTGCTTGTATGCGTATATGGTCTTCTTCATTAATCATAATGCTGATCGATTCGTCTTCATTTAATAACACTGCTGATGCCGGTTGTTTAATAAGTTCAGGACTAATTAAATGTTTAGCAACAAGTTTCATTTTGTTTTGTTGATCCATTGTATCTAAACGCATGAGAGACAAATCAGGCAATACATCTTGCACTTCATTTATCACTCTAAAGCCATCTTGTTCTGAGGGAAACATGAGTGGATGGACATGATTTTCTAAATTTCTAGCTAATCGGATTCTGGAAGACATCACAATTGGAGATTCTTCTGTTTGTTTCATCCATTCACTGATATGCGTATTCATATCACTCATTGCGTTCCACCCCGCTCTCGTCTTTCAATGCTTTTATTTCGTCTCTAACGATAGCAGCTTCTTCAAAGTTTTGTTCATCAATTAATACATTGAGATACTTCGTTTTTTCTTCGATTTGTTTTTTGATGGCAAGTTTCTTATGAGAAGAACGAGGCGTTTTACCTACGTGCTCAAATTGTCCACCTTGCACACGTCTTACTATATCTACAATGTCATCTTTAAATGTAGCATAACAATTTGCACAACCAAATTTCCCTACATGTGCAATATCTTTTAAAGTCATGTTGCATGTTGGACATCGCTTCTCTTCTTGAAAAGCCACTTCATGAAAATTAATTCCATGCTTAGTTGCTAAATGTTGCAATATTTGTTTGACGACGAAAGCTTCTTCAATATCGTCTTGAAACTGAGAATGTGGCGATGTATTTTCATTTTGTTGCCAAGGATTTTCACCCTGCGCACATATAGAACATACCCATTTCTCAGAAGTGCCTTCTTTACTTTTTACTGTGAGTTTAACCTCTGCTTCATTTAAATGACAGTTTTCACAAAGCACACATAGACACCTCGCTTTTCTATTAATAATAATTAATGATTGGTAATACGCGTTTTAATATGTTGGCTCTAATGATATCTCGAGCAACCACGTCCATTTTTAATGTCTCGCGATCTACGATTACTTGAATCATTCTTGCTTCTCTTTCGCTGATGAGTCCCTTATCTAGCAAACCATCTATAATATAATACGCTTGTTGTTGAGAAATAGATGGCCCAATGATTTGCAATAGGTGATTAATATACCCCGTTGCATCTTTATTTTCAATTTTAGTGATTCGGATATAACCTCCGCCACCACGCTTACTTTCTATTTCATAACCATGTTCATTTGTGAATCTAGTTTTAATAACATAATTTAGTTGAGAAGGTACACAGTCGAAACGTTGAGCAATGTTAGCTCGTTGAATTTCTACCACGTCTTCATTACTTTCTTCAAATAACTTTTTAATGTACTGTTCTATGATGTCAGACATGTTGTGCATGATTTACCACCTCTTTTGACCTTCTTTGACTATATTATATGAGCATCTTTGACCTTTTTCAACCAATTTGTTTTTTAATTTTCTAAAATAATGATGTTACATGCAAGAATTTAATGTATTATATTAATTAAGAAAAATTTAAAGGAGTAGAATTATGCATATTCTTATTGGGATTATTGGGATAATTTTCTTTTTGGCACTTGCATTTTTGTTTAGCTCTGACAGAAAAAATATTCGCTGGCAATATGTTGGTCTTTTATTAGTCATCCAACTTGTATTTGCGTTTATTTTATTAAAAACGACAGCAGGTATTACAGTTATTGGGGGCATTTCGGAAGGATTTAACTACTTATTACAAAAAGCTGCAGAAGGGGTTAACTTTGTGTTTGGCGGATTCAAATTTGTCGATCCAAAAAACCCACCATTCTTCTTTAGCGTATTACTACCAATTGTATTTATTTCAGCATTAATTGGTATCTTGCAATACACTCGAATCTTACCTTGGATTATTAATGTTTTAGGATTCTTAATCTCTAAAATTAATGGTATGGGACGTTTAGAGTCTTATAACGCAGTAGCTGCTGCAATCTTAGGTCAATCGGAAGTGTTTATTTCATTAAAACAACAATTACCTTACATACCTAAACAACGTTTGTACACATTAACCGCTTCAGCAATGTCGACAGTATCAGCGTCAATTATCGGTGCTTACTTCACATTGATTGAGCCTAAATACGTTGTTACAGCAGTAGTATTAAACTTATTCGGTGGTTTCATTATTGCTTCTATCATCAATCCTTATAAAGTTAATGAAGAAGACGATAAACTATTAGTAGACGAAAGCGAAACTAAAAAGCAATCATTCTTTGAAATGTTGGGAGAATACATTTTAGACGGGTTCAAAGTTGCAGTAATCGTTGGTGCGATGTTAATAGGTTATATTGCCATCATCGCATTATTAAATGGTATCGTTAGTGGTATCTTCAGCTTTGTTTCTGGTGGCGCAATTACATGGGATTTCCAAACGTTAATTGGATTTGTCTTCGCACCATTAGCATTTTTAGCTGGTGTACCATGGGAAGATGCTGTTAAATCTGGTTCAATTATGGCAACTAAATTATTATCTAATGAATTCGTTGCAATGCAATCATTAGGAAACTTAAAAGATATTTCTGAACATGCTAAAGGTGTTACATCAGTATTCTTAGTATCATTCGCTAACTTCAGTTCAATTGGTATCATTTCAGGTGCTATCAAATCACTTAACTCTGAAAAAGGTGACGTCGTAGCACGTTTTGGACTTAAATTATTATTGGGGGCAACATTAGTATCATTTATTTCAGCAGCAATCGCTGGATTCTTTATCTAATATTGAAATTAAATACCCTAGAACTTCTGACAATTAGAAGTTCTAGGGTATTTTCATAGATGGAAACACTCAAATGCGTCTCTCCATTACCTACTATTCTTTTTTATTTGACCATATGATCGATAAAGTATTGTGTCACTCTATAATCATCCGTTAATTCAGGATGGAATGATACGCCTAAATATTTTCCTTGTTTGACTGCAACAATCTTTTCGCCCACAGTGCTTAATATTTCTACGCCCTCTTCAACACTAGCAATATGAGGTGCTCTAATAAATACACCTTCAATGTCTTCAGCTATACCTTGAATATCTAACTCTGCTTCAAAACTATCCACTTGTCTGCCAAATGAATTACGTTCAACAGTGATATTCAATTTTTTCAGATAGCCAGTTTCACCTTCGACATCTTTCGCAAGTACGATAAGGCCTGCACATGTACCAAACATTGGTAAATCAGACTGTTGTAACTTTTCTTTAAATCCATATAGATCCATTAATCTTCTTAGTGTAGTAGATTCTCCACCTGGAAGAATTAATCCATCTATTTCTTCTAATTGTTCAACCTTTTTAACTGCAATACCTTCATGACCACTAAGTTCAATATGACGAATGTGTTCACGTACGGCACCTTGCAATGCTAATACACCAATCTTCATAAATTACCAACCACGCTCTTGCATACGTTCTTCTAATGAAATTTGATTAATATCTAAACCTTTCATTGCTGTGCCTAATTCTGAAGCTAATTTACCGATAAGTTCATAATCTTGGTAATGCGTCGTAGCTTGAACAATTGCTTTAGCAAATTTCTCAGGGTCTTCTGATTTAAAAATACCTGAACCAACAAACACACCATCAGCACCTAATTCCATCATTAAAGCAGCATCTTGAGGTGTAGCAACACCACCAGCTGCAAAGTTAACAACAGGTAAGCGTCCGTGATCTTTAATTTGTTTTAACACATCATATGGCGCACCTAATTCTTTAGCATAAGTCATAATTTCATCGTCATTCATAACAACTAAACGACTAACTTCTGAATTAACTTTTCTCATATGTCTAACAGCTTCAACAATATTACCAGTACCCGGTTCACCTTTAGTACGTAACATCGCAGCACCTTCACCAATACGACGTGCAGCTTCTCCTAAGTTACGGCAACCACACACAAACGGAACAGTGAATTGATCTTTTCTTAAGTGGTATTCTTCGTCTGCAGGTGTTAATACTTCAGATTCATCAATATAATCTACACCCATAGCTTCTAATACACGTGCTTCAGTAATGTGACCGATACGTGCTTTTGCCATAACTGGAATTGATACAGCATTCATTACTTCTTCAACAATTTTAGGATTAGCGCTACGTGCTACCCCACCAGCTGCTCTGATGTCAGATGGTACACGTTCCAAAGCCATAACGGCAACAGCGCCAGCTTCTTCAGCAATTTTAGCTTGTTCTGCATTAACAACGTCCATAATAACGCCGCCTTTTTGCATTTCAGCCATTCCTCGTTTAACTCGATCTGATCCTACGATTTTAGACATAATATTAACCCCTTTTCACATTTGATTAAATTCATTTTAAGTTATAAACTGATATTTAAAAAGGTACAATTTATTTATAAAATTAGGGGTCAGTTTAAAATGAAAAAGCAAAAATTATATATAGCATTATATGAGCAGCTGAAAAATCAAATTATCGAAGGTCAATATCAAACACAAGATAAATTTCCATCAAAGCGCCAATTAAGTGAACATTTATCACTTAGCCATACAACTATTGAGCATGCCTATCAACTACTTTTAGATGAAGGTTTTATATACTCTAAACCTCGCTCCGGCTATTATGTATCTGATATACAGTCTCTCCCTGTCATTAATGTTAATAGCCCATCTATTGAAACAGAAGCGAATCCAATTGACACTAACCAATATAAGTATGCATTTAATTTAGCAGAGATAGATGCCGAATATTTCCCTCTAAATCTATTTAGAAAATTTGCAAAGGAAGCCTTTGAAGATAATGAATTAGCGCTTTTAGAAAAAGGAGACATACAAGGTGAACTAAATTTACGACAACAAATCGCACATTATCTATTTAATAGTAGAGGTGTGTCATGTCATCCAAATCAAATTATCATTGGGTCTTCTACTGAGCAATTACTTAACATGATTACTGATATTCTTAAAACATCGTCATTCATAATAGAAAAACCAAGTTATCCACCAATTAAACATGTTTTGGATAAAAACAATCACGATTATATTCAAGCAACTGTTGAGAAAGACGGAATAAACATGACTGACGTACTTAATTCTAATAATGATATTGTATATATCACACCATCTCACCAATTCCCAACTGGCTATGTCATGAACTTAAAAAAACGTACCCAACTCATTAAATGGGCTCATCAGAAACATAGTAGATATATTATTGAAGATGATTATGATTCAGAATTCAGATATTACGGTAAACCTATTCCCGCTTTACAAAGTTTAGATAAAAAAGACAAAGTAATCTATATTAGTACATTTTCAAAATCACTTTATCCGAGTTGTCGTATTGCTTATATCGTTTTGCCTCAAACATTATTACAATCTTATTTATCTATGCCTTATAAAGAGAGTAATACCGTCCCTGTTCATATCCAACAAATCATTGCGAATTTTATGTCATCTGGAAGTTTTGAACGTCATTTAAATAAAATGAGAAAAATTTATAGAGAAAAACTAAATTACATATTGCAGCGATTGGAACCCTATAAGGAACAACTAAACATTGAAGGCGCATTAACAGGAATGCATTTCACACTAACAGTAAATAATGGACTTACCATGTCTCAATGCCTACACAATGCGGAAGAACTAAAATTGAAATTAAATATCTACAACTATGATGATCAAGTTGAACCAATCCCAAAGTTTATTATTGGTTTCGGTGGTATTCCCAATCATCAGCTTAAAGAGCATACTGATATTTTAATCAAAGCATTAACTTTATAGTCATTAAAAAGTAGGAGTGGAATAATAAATTCATAATGAATTCATTGTTCCACTCCTACTTTACTTTGCCTGTAGAATTTTCATAAATGTATTTGCTAATTATTCGCAAATACAGATTTTTAATAAAGTTCAAGTGATTTTTTCCAATTATAAGAAATCATTACAGATATACTCATTACCAATAGTATAATTACAAGTTCTGAAGCCATATAACCATGTGCTAGATGAACTGTAAATAAAGCGCCAAGCATAATTATAATGAAACCAGCAGCAACATAGTTTGCAAATAAACCTATGACCATTAATATGCCCCCGATAAACTCAAATAACCCTAATATAATGCCTAAGAATGCAGGGAAACCTAAATCAGACATCATTGCCATCGGTTCCTTAAATCCACCAAATACTTTTTGAGATCCATGTATTGTAAATGTAATACCTAACATAAGTCTTATTAATAATAAACCAATTCTCATTGTAAGTCGTTCTCCTTATAGATATATTTATTATATGCAATATATTACATATACTACATGATGATAATTATTAGTTCAACCTTTATATCATTAAATTTTTATTTTAATTTTAAGCATAAAAAAAAGAGACCTTACGGTCTCGATATCGACTCATCACATCCATACGATTTGCCTGGCAACGTCCTATTCTAGCGGAACGTAAATCAGCTACCATCGGCGCTAAGAATCTTACTTTACTTCGAGGCAAGCGCTCGCATCTTTCTTCCTTTTCTAAAATTGCTTGCTCTTTTAGCTCTACTAAACTCGCTTCTCAATTTTCTCAACTCATCAGCTTCAAACGCTTTCTCTTCGTAAAGCCATTATATATATATCATTAAATTTTCGGTTTGATTTTTAAACATAAAAAAAGAGACCTTACGGTCTCGATATCGGCTCATCGCATCCATACGATTTGCCTGGCAACGTCCTACTCTAGCGGAACGTAAATCCAACTACCATCGGCGCTAAGGAGCTTAACTTCTGTGTTCGGCATGGGAACAG
>NZ_JAESLK010000170.1:0-150 GCF_017892585.1 Staphylococcus sp. GDY8P57P
AGATGGCTATCTGAAATAAACCAAATTATAACAATCGAACCCGGTATGAAAATCTTAGACATTGGCACAGGCGCAGGTTTTCTAGCAATTCTATGTCAACAACAAGGTGCGCAAGTTACTGGTATTGACCTTTCCCCTGAAATGATTCAA
>NZ_JAESLK010000170.1:220-444 GCF_017892585.1 Staphylococcus sp. GDY8P57P
ACGCGTTTTAAAACCAAATGCTACACTCATTAATATCGATGGAGATTATGGCAAGGATGCTTTTACAGATTATAGTGATATACCAAATCATCACGCGCATCATACTTTAGGAGACACGATGTTAGCAGAGAGTGAAAATATAAAGCAAAGTATTTCAATTAATCACTACGACCGCCCTCAATACGATTTAAATATCCTTAAGCAAATAAATACGAAACCCATCC
>NZ_JAESLK010000170.1:513-663 GCF_017892585.1 Staphylococcus sp. GDY8P57P
AAACGCATTTATCAATCACATGATGAATTTTATAATCCAACACCTATATTTTTAATAGCATTAACGAAATAATAAATGATTATGAAACATACAACATAGCTAACCATATTAAAATATGAATAATTCGTTTCACATAGAGCCTACAACTTG
>NZ_JAESLK010000171.1:0-150 GCF_017892585.1 Staphylococcus sp. GDY8P57P
CGCTAAATAAACTTTTAATTTCCCAATTCATTTATAGTTCCTCCACTTCAGTATCATTATCAAAATCAAAGTTATTTTCTATTTGTTGTAATGCCCACTCGATTATGGCTTGTAAGTGTTCCTCACGATTTACGTTTTCCGTCCATTCTT
>NZ_JAESLK010000171.1:219-440 GCF_017892585.1 Staphylococcus sp. GDY8P57P
TTCAATTTCATTGCCTTGCCTCCTGATAAGTTAGAGTTCTCACGCGTTGCAGGCGTTTCAATTTTTCATTTGTTCAATTACATTTTCGATATCTTGTCGATCATAGCGAATTGTTTTACCAATCTTAACTTTACGAAGTCCCATCATTTCCCACTCGGTTATAACCTTGTGAGTCACGTTGTATTCTTCCATGACTTCTTTTTGAATGAGATATCGCTTAC
>NZ_JAESLK010000171.1:509-659 GCF_017892585.1 Staphylococcus sp. GDY8P57P
TAACTGTTGACTAGCCTGTTCACTAAGTAGTTGGCTCATATTATTCCTCTCCTGCCATTTTATCTCTAATTGAGATATTTATATTCAGATAAAAAAGACTTCTTTATCAATATCAAGGAACTCAGAAATAATTTTTATCTCATAGTCATG
>NZ_JAESLK010000172.1:0-601 GCF_017892585.1 Staphylococcus sp. GDY8P57P
ATTTCAAAACAGATTCTCTTATTAAAGTTGGTCTCTCATTTTGAATATTTTCACGGTTATCTGAAAACATAAGTACTCCTAAATATTTATAATGGATACTTAATTGTCTTGTCAAACTAGCTATATATTCTAACTTTTCATACATACTAGGAAATTCGTTTCTTAGTTTTTTCAAATCTAACTTAATTTGGTTTAATTCTTCCATTTCATTAATCATTTTATCACTACTCCAATTCCCATGGCTTATTAATATCAAGAGAGTCAATTATATTTTTAGTTTGTGATCGTTTAATTTTTAGCATTTTAGCTCTTTCTTCGCCATCCATAAATAATAATTTTTCTTCTTTGGACTGAGGAGAGATTTTGGGTATTTTAATTGGTTTTTTATTTTCATCTAAAGCTACAAAAGTAAGAAAAGCTAAAGCAGCAATTTTTCTTTCTGCAGTAATCATATCTTCTGAAATGACTTTACAAAATACTTCCATAGATTTTTCTCCTGTATAAACTACATAAGATTCTATACAAACTGAATCAGATTGGGTGATTGGATATAAAAATTCTACTGAATCTGTAGAAGCTGTAACACATTCTTTAACTCTTG
>NZ_JAESLK010000173.1:0-815 GCF_017892585.1 Staphylococcus sp. GDY8P57P
TTTCATTAACTATTTATTTGCTTATTAAGCTATTGCCGTTTGTTTTAATCACATTTTGATACCAGTAAAAACTTTTCTTTCTATACCTCTCGAAAGTGCCCTCGAAATTATCATAACGATTCACATAAATAAAACCGTATCGTTTTCAGGTTCAATAGCAATCCCTTTACCCATTGCTTCGGTTGAAAATACTGGGTCTGGCACATTTTCCAGTTTTACAATTTCTCCTGATAAGGGTGCAAATATCATTGTCGATACACCTTCTTGCAAGTTATTTGTATTTTCTTTAGCTTCCAAAGGTTTTTCACTATTTTTAGCTTCAAAACCGAACACAAATGTTAAAATCGTACCAATAATCAATGCGATTGCAATACCTAGAATGTAGCCGTACATTGGTTTAAATATTGGTATAGTAAATAAATTATTTAACACAAACGTTGTCACTCGCACATCAAAAATAGCTATTATAGCACCGCCAAAGGCACCTGAAACGAGTACAATAGGTATGAGCCGTTTATACCATAAAATAAGTCCATATAAAATAGGCTCAGTAACACCTGCTAATAATCCTGATAACGTTGTACCTATAGATAGTGATCTTAAATCTTTGTTTCTTCGAGAACGTAAAACGACACCAAACGCAATTCCAATTTGTGCAAAAACAGAAGCAGCAGTAATTGCTATGAGTATATCTCCACCATGAGCAAAGTTATCTATCATGATAGGGACTAACCCCTAATGAACACCTAGTACTACTAAGAATGGCCAAAACGATGCGATGATAATCCCAGTTAATATTCTAGAAAAACCAAGCA
>NZ_JAESLK010000174.1:0-628 GCF_017892585.1 Staphylococcus sp. GDY8P57P
CCCATTTCTTTAGGTGGTTCACTAGGTCGTGAACAAGCAACAGCATTAGGTGCTGTAATTACGATTGAAGAAGCGGCTAAACGTAAGCATATTAATATCAAAGGTGCAAAAGTTGTTATACAAGGATTTGGTAATGCTGGTAGCTTTATCGCTAAAATCCTACATGATAAAGGTGCAAAAATTGTATGTATCTCAGAAAGTCGAGGTGCTTTATATGATCCAGAAGGTTTAGATATTGATCATTTATTAGAACTTCGTAAAGAACACGGTAGAATCACACCTTTATTTGATAACATTATTCCAAACGAAGATATATTTGGAATTGATTGTGACATTTTAGTACCCGCAGCTTTAGCAAACCAAATCACCGCACAAAATGCAGGAGACATAAAAGCGAGTATAGTAGCAGAAGCGGCTAACGGTCCTACAACACATGAAGCAACACGTATTCTGACAGAAAATGATGTCCTTTTAATTCCGGATGTACTAGCCAGTGCCGGTGGTGTAACTGTTTCATACTTTGAATGGGTACAGAACAATCAAGGACTTTATTGGTCAGAAGAAGAAGTGAATCAGTTATTAAAAACTAAGATTGTCGAAGCTTTTGACAAAGTATATGACATTTCAC
>NZ_JAESLK010000175.1:0-527 GCF_017892585.1 Staphylococcus sp. GDY8P57P
CCAAATATAACGATTGCTGAAAAAATGAACGGCCAAACAAATAACATGATTACAGCCAAAATAATACTAAAAAAAGCTGTTAAAATCGGTACTAATCGCTTACCACTAAAGAAGGATAAAGCTGTTGGTAATTCTGTTTTACTGAATTTATTGTAGGTATATGCTGCAATTAAACCTATAATTAAGCCGATAAAAACATTTGAATTATTCATTTGTTCAAATGCTGCATCCACACCCGTCTCTTTAACCCCCAGTAACGGCGCCAATTTTTCTGGACTCAATACTACTGTCGTTAAAAAGAAACCTACAGCTGCCGCAAGTGCTACAGCCCCATCATTTTTCTTAGCCATACCTAATGCTACCCCAATAGCAAAGAGGATACCAAGTTGCTCAAGTATCGTAGAACCTGCAGAAGAAAAGAATGCAGCTACTGTCGGTAATATCCCCAATGCCAATAATGCGTTACCGATACCTATTATGATTGCAGCTGCTGGTAAAACTGCAACCGGTAGCATAAGAGATCTACC
>NZ_JAESLK010000176.1:0-499 GCF_017892585.1 Staphylococcus sp. GDY8P57P
ATTTGGGTATTTAGCCGAAACTTGAGACTTTTCGGTTGCTGGCAGTTGTTGAGTTATGGACTGAATGATTTTCCCTTGTTGATTAACGACAGATGACAACTGCTTTGTACTTTGCATAATGACTAATTTATTGATGGTTAACTTTAATCGACTCGTTTTGCTTGGATCAGTATTTTCGTAAGTAATATTTAGTTTGTTATCGTCTAATGATAGAAAACCGACTAAATGATCCTCTTTAAATTTATGTTTTAAATCTTGTTGATTTGAATACTTTTGAATGTTAATATCCTGTTTTTTGAGGCTTGAAATGATTTGATCGTTTACTTGATATGTACCCACTTTTAGATCAGTTGACTCATCTGAATAATTAAATAAAAAATAAATCAACGTCATTATTAATAACGGTGCAATGAGTAAGAGCATAAGGGTACGTTTATCTCTTATAACTTGTTTGAAAATACGCGTGGCAATATTAATCATGTGCACCATCTCCTAACGC
>NZ_JAESLK010000177.1:0-476 GCF_017892585.1 Staphylococcus sp. GDY8P57P
CGGATTATTTATCTCAATGTTCTTCATTATCGTTGGATCTGGTTTAATGAAACCAAGTATTTCTAATATCGTTGGTCGATTATACCCAGAAAATGATACACGTATTGATGCAGGCTTTGTTATTTTCTATATGTCTGTCAATCTAGGTGGACTTATTTCACCATTGATTCTAAATCAATTCGTAAATACTGGTAATTTCCATGCTGGTTTCTTAATTGCAGCCGTAGGTATGGCGCTTGGTTTAGCTTGGTACATGATATTTAACAAGAAAAATATCGGTAATGTAGGTACAAAACCAACGAATCCATTAAACCAAAGCGAAAAGAAAAAATATGCATTGATATTTATCGTGGCTATTTTAATTATTGCTGCAGTGCTTGTTATTACAGGATTAACTGGTACATTATCATTTAATATCGTTAGTACAACTGTATTGATACTTGGTGTCGCATTACCAATTATCTACTTCACCATTA
>NZ_JAESLK010000177.1:546-696 GCF_017892585.1 Staphylococcus sp. GDY8P57P
GGTGCTAACGTGCTTAACCTATTTGCGTTTGAAAGTAGTGATATGAAATTAAACCTCTTTGGTTGGAAAACAGACTTCGGTCCAGCACTATTCCAATCCATTAACCCATTATTCATCGTGCTATTAGCACCTGTTATCTCACTGATATGG